>CAIYQF010000069.1 GCA_903928325.1 uncultured beta proteobacterium
CAAGCGCTCAAAGGTGAGTGCAGCGTCGTTGGCGATTTGCATGGCGCGCGGGTCGGCCAGGCCAATGTCTTCCCAGGCCATGCGCACAATGCGCCGGGACAGGTATTTGGGATCCGCGCCGCCGTCCAACATGCGGCACAGCCAGTACAGCGCGGCGTCGGGGTGGGAGCCGCGCACCGATTTGTGCAGGGCCGAAATCTGGTCGTAAAAGTTGTCGCCGCCCTTGTCAAAGCGCTTGGCGTTGATGGCCAGGGCGTTTTCGATAAAGGCCGCGTCAACGTGGCTGACGCCCGCAGCGCCCGCTGCCGTGTTGCACTGTTCCAGCAAGTTAAGCAGGCGCCGGGCGTCGCCGTCGGCATAGCCCACCAGGGTAGAGATAGCGCGCTCGTCAAACTGCAAATGACCCAACACCTTTTCTTGCGCCCGCGCCAGTAACAGGCGCAACTCGTCGTCGGTCAGCGACTTGAGCACGTACACCTGCGCGCGCGACAAGAGCGCGGAGTTCACCTCGAACGACGGGTTCTCAGTGGTGGCACCAATTAGCGTGACCAGGCCCGACTCGGCGTAGGGCAAGAGCGCGTCTTGCTGCGATTTGTTGAAGCGGTGGATTTCGTCCACAAACAATATGGTGTGCTGGCCCTGCGCCAGATTGGCCTGGGCCTGCTCCATGGCTGCGCGAATGTCTTTGACGCCCGAGAACACCGCCGACAAGGCGATGAACTGGCAGCCAAAGCTTTGCGCAGTCAGGCGCGCCAGCGTGGTTTTGCCCACCCCCGGCGGCCCCCACAAGATCATGGAATGGGGCTTGCCCGAGGCAAAGGCGAGCTGCAGCGGCTTGCCCGCGCCCAGCAAATCGCTTTGGCCAATCACTTCGGCCAGGGTGCGCGGGCGCAGCGCTTCGGCCAGGGGCGGGGTGGGCGTGGATGGAAAGAGGTCGGACATTCGGTGCGTGGGCGCTAGGGTGGTTCAGTGTAGGGGAAGGTCTGCGACCGCCGCACACGGGCCGATGGCTCGCGGGCGCGGCTTCAGCACGGCCCGTCGGTAGGCGCCTGGCCTGTTTCCGTTTGCACGGCGGCCACCAGTTGGGCTTCGAGCAGGGCCACTGCCGGGCTGAGCGTCCCCGGCGCACGGTGCAAGGCAATTTCGATTTCGGGCAAGCGCGGCAAAGCGTGCTCGGCGCCCAGCACCCGCCATTCAGGCGGCACCATGCTTTGCGCCACCACGGTCAATGCCAGTCCGCCCGAGACTGCGAGTTTTCCGCCGGCAAAACTTTGGCTGGTGTAGGCAATGCGCCAGGGTATTTGCGCCGCGTCCAGCGCTGCGAGCGCGTGCTCTCGAAACACGCAACCCTCAGGAAACAGCGCCAACGGCAAAGGACTGGCCTCATACGCCAGGTGCTGGCGCGAACCGGTCCACACCAGGCGCTCGGTGCGCAGCACCTGCCCGCGCCGGCGTTTGGGCTGGCGTGTGATCAGCGCCACGTCAAGTTCGCCCGCCTCCACCCGGTTTAGCAAGTCACCGCTGAGCGCGCCAATGACTTCGAGCTGCACCCGTGGATAGGCGTGGGCAAAGTGCGCCAGCACGCCGGGCAAAAACTGGTGGGCGTAGTCGTCGGGCATGCCCAGGCGCACATGGCCCTGGGCGTGGGGCTGGTCCAGGGCCACCAAAGCTTCTTCGTTGAGGCGAATCATGCGCCGCGCGTAACCGAGCAGCACCTCGCCCTCTTCGGTGAGTTTGATGTTGCGGCTGTCGCGGTGCAGCAGTTGGTGGCCCGTCAGGTCTTCGAGCTTGCGCAGCTGCATGCTCACAGCCGACTGGGTGCGACACAAATACTGCGCCGCGCGGGTAAAGCTGCCGCTGTCAACCACCGCCGAGAAGGCTTGTAGCAAAGCCAAATCCAAGTATTTGAGCATCGCACACCTCTTTGCTTGCATCACATTATTTGATACATAGGATAACAATTATTCGTTTGCGCTCATACGTTTGCAGGCCTACATTGGCCCTGCGTGCCCTGACCGGCGCGAATTTTTTCGATGGCAATCCCCCTATTTGCACCTTGAGGAGACACACAAAAATGAAGTACTACGACAACGTTGACAGCACATCACTCGCGCTTGACCGCCGACAGCTCATCTCTGGCGCCGCAGCGCTGGGCTTGGCGTCTGGCCTGGCGGCATTTCCTGCCGCTGCACAAAGCACACCCCAAAAAGGCGGCGTCTTGCGCATGGGCATGGAAGGCGGCTCAGCCTCGGACAGCCTGGACCCGCGCACCTATGCCGACTCCATCCCCATCACCTACAGCCTGATGTTTTGGAACCAGTTGGTCGAAATTGACGCCAAGGGCAACGCCACCCCCGAACTGGCTGAAAGCTGGGAATCCAAACCCGGCGCGGCCGAATGGATCTTCAACATCCGCAAGGGCATCACTTTCACCTCGGGCAAGACGCTCGACGCCGACGACGTCATCTACTCCATCAATATGCACAGAGGCGAAACCAAGTCGCCGGCCAAAGGCATCCTCGAGCCGATCACCGAGATCAAAAAGCTCTCCTCGCACCAGATCCAGATCAACATGAAATCGGGCAACGCCGACCTGCCCTTTGTGTTGTCGGACTACCACCTGCTGATCGTGCCCAATGGCACCACCGACTTCTCCAAACCCGACGGCACCGGCGCGTACACCCTGGTGGAGTGGCAGCCGGGAGTGCGCGTGGTCGCTAAGCGCAAGCCCGGCAATTATTGGAAAGCCGGCCGGGGCAACTTTGACAGCGTGGAGCTGCGCTACATCGGCGACTCCGCTGCGCGCACCCAGGCCTTGGTCACGGGCGCGGTGGATGCCGTTAACCGCCTCAACCCCAAGACCGTGGCCTTGCTGTCCAAGAACAAAGACATCAACATCACCCGCACCAAGGGCACGGGCAACCGCTACGGCTTTGTCGCCCTGATCGACAACGACCCCTACAAGAACCACGACCTGATGCTGGCGCTCAAACACGGCATCGACCGCCAAAAAATCATTGACAACGTGTTCTCGGGCTTTGCCTCTATGGGCAATGACCAGACCGTGGGGCCAGCCGACCGCTTTTACAACGCGGCCCTTAAAGCCAAGGCCTACGACCCGGACAAGGCCGCCTTCCACTTCAAGAAGGCCGGTTCACCTGGTGGCTTAGAAGCCCAGGTGTCCGAAGGCTGTTACTCGGGCGCGACCGACTCGGGCGTCATCTTTCAGGAAACACTCAAAAAGGCAGGCATTGGTCTGGAAGTCAAACGCGTGTCGGGCGACGGCTACTGGGACAACGTGTGGATGAAGGCACCGTTTTGCTCGGTCTTCTGGGGCAACCGGCCCACGGCGGACTTGCAGATTTCGACGCAATTTCTCTCGGGCGG
>CAIYQF010000070.1 GCA_903928325.1 uncultured beta proteobacterium
AAACACGTTAAAGCCGCGCGCCTGCGCCTCGTCTTGAATGGCTTTGCTCACGCCGTGGGCCGAGAAAATCAGCGTAGCGCCGGGTGGCACGTCGTTCAGGTCTTCAATAAAGATGGCGCCTGTGGCCTTGAGGTCGTTGACCACAAAGGTGTTGTGCACGATCTCGTGCCGCACATAAATGGGGGCGCCAAACTTGGCCAGCGCACGCTCCACGATCTCGATGGCGCGGTCCACACCGGCGCAAAAGCCGCGCGGCTCAGCCAGCAAAATTTCAGCGTTGCTGCCCAAGGTGTTCATAAGACGCCAATCACTTTCACTTCAAAGGTGACCGGTTTGCCGGCCAGCGGGTGGTTGAAATCAAACAGCACGGCGCCGCCTTCATCGCCCGTTTTGACCTCTTGCACGGCACCTGCGTAGCTGCTTTTCCCATCGGGGGTGGGGAACTGCACCACGTCGCCCACGTGGTAGGTTTGCTGCGGGTCACCAAGTTGGCGCAGCAGTTTGGCCGCCACCCATTGCACCATGTCGGCGTTGCGCGGGCCAAAGGCAGCGCCCGCCGCAAGAGAAAACGTTTGGTGTGCGCCCTCTTCCAGGCCCAACAGGCAGCGCTCGACTTCGGGCGAGAGTTCGCCGGTGCCCAGGCTCAGGGTGGCGGGCTTGCCGTCAAAGGTGTTGATGATGTCGCCCGTCGGGCCGCTGAGGCGGTAGTGCAACGTCAAAAAAGACGACTCGGTAATACGGGGAAGGCTGGAGGTCATGCAAGTCTCGATAAACTGGTCTGCATTGTAGAAACTTCAGCCCACCATGCCGATCAAAGACCTGCCGCCCGACGCCCGCCCGCGCGAAAAGCTGCTCGCGCGCGGCCCCGGCGCCCTGAGCGACGCCGAGCTGCTGGCGCTGCTGCTGCGCACCGGCATCCAGGGCAAGGGCGTTTTGCAACTGGCCAATGAGCTGCTGCAACTGCCCGGCAAGGGCGGCGTGGACGCGCCGGGTTTTGGCGGCATTGCGGGATTGCTCAGCGCCACGGCCGATGACCTCAAGCCCGTGAAGGGCCTGGGCCCGGCCAAAAGGGCCGAGATTGTGGCGGTGCTGGAGCTGGCCCGCCGCGCCATGGCCCAGCGCCTAAAGGAACGCACGGTCATGGATTCGCCCGAATCGGTGCGGCATTACCTGCAACTGCACCTAGCGGGCCTCGCACACGAGGTATTTGCCGTGCTTTTTTTAGATATCCAAAACCGCCTGGTGGCCATGGAGCAGATGTTCCAAGGCACGCTGAGCCAAACCAGTGTCTACCCGCGCGAAGTGGTCAAACGCGCGCTGCACCACCAGGCCGCAGCCGTGGTGCTGGCGCACAACCACCCCAGCGGCACGGTGCAACCCTCGCGCGCCGACGAGCTGCTGACCCAAACCCTCAAGTCGGCGCTCGCGCTCGTGGATGTGCGGGTGCTAGACCATGTGATCGTGGGCCAGGGCCAGACCCTGTCCATGGCCGAGCGGGGGTTTTTGTAATGGCGGGGCTGGCGGACCTGAAGCGGCTGAAAAAAGAGATTGACGCCGCAGCCGCACGCGCGCAGGCCGAAAAAGCCGCCGCCGCACTGGCCGCCAAACGCCAGGCTGCGGCGCGCAACCTCTTCCAGGCCGCCGTAGGCAAAGTGCAATTGCTAGAAGCGCCCGAGGTGGCAGACCTGCGCCCGCTGCCACCGGCGCCCACCCTGCTGCAGCACGAGCGCGACGCCGTGGCCGCGCTGCAAGAGTCTTTGAGCGACGAGGTGGACGTGACCACCTTGCTCGACACCGACGAGCACTTAAGCTTTCGCCGCCCTGGCGTGGGCCTGGACGTGGTGCAAAAGCTGCGCAAGGGCAAATGGAGCATCCAGCGCCAAATGGACTTGCACGGCCTGCGCAGCGACGAGGCGCGCGAGGCGCTGGGCAGCTTTATCCGCGAGTCGCACAAGCAAGGCATCCGCTGTGTGCGGGTGGTGCACGGCAAAGGTTTGGGGTCGCCGGGCAAAACCCCGGTGCTCAAGGACAAAGTGCAGCGCTGGCTGGTGCAAAAAGCCGAGGTAGTGGCCTTTGTGCAAGCCCAACCTTCGCAAGGCGGCGCCGGGGCGCTTGTGGTGCTGCTGCAACCGGTGCGCCGGGGCTGCGCCGTGGGTGCGCGATAGCAGCCGATTACTTCCCGGCGTTGGGGAAGAACAGCTGCTGCCCTTCAATTTTGTAGCTGGCAATCACCGCTTGGCCGGGGGCCGAGGTCACCCAGTCCACAAACTTTTGAGCCTCTGTCGCTTTCACATGGGGGTGTTTGGCCGGGTTGACCACCATCACGCCGTATTGGTTGAATAAGCGGGTATCGGCCTCGACCACGATTTGCAAATCTCCCCGGTTCTTAAAACTCAACCAGGTGCCCCGGTCTGCCAACACATAGGCGCCGGTTGCGGCGGCAATATTGAGCGCGGGGCCCATGCCGCAGCCACACTCCTTGTAGCCGCTGCCTTTGGAGTCGGGGGTGGCGATGAGCTTCCAAAACCGCAATTCGGCGGCATGGGTACCGCTCTTGTCGCCCCGGGAGATGAAGTCGGCGTTGGAGGCACTCACCTTGCCCAACGCGGCCACGATGTCTTTGCCACGCACTTTTGCCGGGTCCGCGGCCGGCCCCACCAGCACAAAGTCGTTGTACATCACGGGGTAGCGTTTGAATGCAAAGCCTTCGGCCACCACTTTTTCCTCCGCCACCTGGTCGTGCACGAACAGCACATCGGCGTCGCCCCGGCGACCCATGTCAATGGCCTGGCCGGTGCCCAGGGCCACCACTTTCACCTGAACCCCCGTGGCCTGGGTAAACGCGGGCAGCAGGTGCGCAAACAAACCCGACTGTTCGGTCGACGTGGTGGACGCCATTACCAGCACCGGCGCCGTTTGGGCGCGCGTCAACGGGGTCGCGAGCAGGGCGCATGCAACCAGGCCGACGACGGCCCAGCCCAGCTTCTGGTGCATCCGGGGTTTCAAGCTGACGGTCATAACAACTCTCCTTTAAGAAATTGGTGTGCGCTGGGGCAACGCGCCTGCAACACCCTGGAATCAAAAAATTGGGCGACTGGCAAATCGGCCAGCAGTTGGCCGCGCTCCAAGTACACCACGCGGGTTGCCATGCGCTTGACCTGGCCCAGGTTGTGGCTGGCAAACACCACGGTTGCATCGGTGTGTGCCTCGCAAAAAGCCTGCAACAGGTTTTCCACCTCGCCTTTGGCATAGGGGTCCAGACTGGCGGTAGGCTCGTCGAGCAGCAGCAACTGCGGCTCCAGCGCCCAGGCTCGCGCAATGGCCACCCGCTGCTGCTGGCCACCCGACAAGGTTTGGGCCTTGCGCTGGGCCAAAGACTCCAAACCGAGATGTTCGAGCACATCGAGCGCCCGGCGCTTGGCCTGTGCCCAGGGTTGGCCACGCAACCAAAGCCCCAGAGCCACGTGACTGCCAACCGACATGCGCAGCATGTGAGGCCGCTGAAACAGCATCGCCTGGCGCAGGGCTGGCGCCCACACCACCGCGCCATCGCAAGGCTGTACCAACCCGTGCACCAACCGCAAAAGCGTGCTTTTCCCAGCGCCGTTGGAGCCCACTACTGCCACCCGTTCGCCGGGAAAAAGGCGCAGACTGACGGCGTCCAAGGTGCGCACGGACCTGTCGAGTCGGCCCTGAAGCCCGCGTCCATCCGCACCCAGCACGACGCTGGCGTCTGTCATTTGCACCAAGGTTTTCAAAGCGCCGCACCTTCAGACACCGCCAGGCGGTGCCGGGCGCCCCCTTCCTGGCCAATCCAGCGCCTGAGCATGGCCACCAAGGCGTTGAGTAAGAGCACCACGCCCAGCAAAACCATGCCCAGCGCCAGCGCCAATGGAAGGTCGCCCTTGGACGTTTCGAGCGCAATGGCGGTCGTCATCACCCGCGTAAAACCGTCGATATTGCCGCCCACAATCATCACCGCACCCACTTCGGATATGGCTCGCCCGAAGGCGGCGATCACGACCATCAGCAAAGCGTGGCGCTCGTCCCAGGCCAAGAGCGCGCTGCGAAGCACGGTACCTGCGCCCATGGAGCGCAGTTGCTCGCCATGCAGATGCTCGGCGTCCTGCACCGTCTGGCGCGTCAGCGCCATGACGACAGGCAACACCAGCATGGCCTGTGCCAGCACCATGGCCTTGAAGCTAAACAGCCAACCCAAGAAACCCAAAGGGCCCGAGCGCGACAACAGCAAATACACCAACAGCCCAACCACCACCGAAGGCACGGCCAGCGCGGTATTGAGCAGGGTGAGCACCAACGCGCGTCCAGCAAACTGCGCCACGCCCAGCCAGGCGCCTAGCGCCAAGCCCATACTGCAAGCCAGCGCGCAAGCGCAGGCGCTGACCGACAGGGAGCGGCCTACGATGGCTAAAAATGCCGGGTCAAGGGAAATCAGGAGATGCAGCGCAGTCTGCGCGCTTTGAGCGAATGAAGTCATAAACTGGGGTATCGTAGCCACGGCTCCCATAACCGACCATATGAAACGCTGTGCATAGGCTTCAATTCCACTACACCCTGAGCCGAGACACCACGCCCGCACAGGTGCGCAACCCCTTGATCGATCTGCTCCAGGCCGTGGCCACGGGGGGCTCCATATCGGCTGCGGCGCGCGCGCTGAATTTGTCCTACCGCCATGTGTGGGGCGAACTCAAGCGCTGGGAAGATGAACTGGGCAATGAGTTGCTGGTGTGGGACAAGGGCAAGTCCGCCAGGCTGAGTGAATTCGGCGCCAAATTGATGTGGGCAGAGCGCCAGGCCCAGGCCCGACTGGCCCCCCAAATAGAAGCCCTGCGGGCCGACCTGGAGCGGGCCTTTGCGGTGGCTTTTGATGCCGATTCACACGTGCTGACGCTGTACGCCAGCCACGATGACGGCCTTGCGGCACTGCGCGAGCATGCCTTGGCCTGGGGCAGCGATGGCGCCGGGCAATTGCATCTAGACATCCGGTTTTGTGGCAGCGTAGACGCCATCCGTGCGCTCAACGAAGGCCGCTGCGCACTGGCGGGCTTTCACACGCTGCAACACCCCTCACCCGGAAGCCTGGCTGAGCGTACCTACAAGCCGCTGTTGAAACCGGGCTTGCACAAAATCATTGGTTTTGCCGTACGCACCCAGGGCCTGATGGTGGCTGCGGGCAACCCGCTGGCGCTGCGCAGCTTGCGCGATGTGCAGCGCACACAGGCGCGCTTCGTTAATCGCGCCCTGGGCACCGGCACCCGGGTGGTATTCGACGAACTGCTCAACCAGCAGGGATTGCACAGTGCGGAGATTTTGGGCTACGAGCGCACCGAACCCAGCCACACGGCACTGGCGCACGCCGTGGCCAGCGCCAGTGCCGACGTGGGCTTGGGCATTGCCGCGGCCGCCCACGCCCAGGGCCTGGACTTTGTGCCCTTGGTGCAAGAAAGCTACCACCTGGTTTGCCTGAAATCGGCACTTGAAGAACCCGCCATCGCCGCGCTGCGGGCGCTTTTGCAAACCCCGCAGTGGCAAAACGCGCTGCGCCAAGTTGGCGACTACGTGCCAGAGCATTGCGGCCAGGTGCAAGCCTTGCGTAGGGTTTTGCCTTGGTGGGACTTCGCAAAGCCCAAAGCGGCCGCCGTTTAAGGCCGCCAAGCGCAACCGGACTCAGCCGCCGCCACGCTGCATGTACAGGTCAAAGCGCTTCATAAACTGGTAACGCACGGGCTCGTCCACGCCGGCAAATCGAAAGTGCACCAACAAGCGGGGTATCTGCGCCAACGCAATGGTGCGCGGCTCTAGCACCTGCCATTTCAGACCAAGAGCACCGTCGCCAATGCGCACGCCCGCTGTTTGCCCCTGCAGCTTCCAGTGCAGCGTGCCGATGGCGTTGGGCAGCCAGCGCAGCCAGTCGGCCTCGTTGCAGCCCATTTCGCGCTCGAAACGTTCTTCGTAAAACGATTGCATGGGTTGGGCTTAGCGCAAATAGGCCATCTACCCACCGGCGATGGGCGGCCAAATTGCCAAGGCGTCGCCTTCTTTGAGGGTCTTGCCCATGCGGTGTTCCGGGGCCACGTAGCTCCCGTTGACCAGCACCAAATGGACCATTTTTTCTGGCAAGCCAAAGGGCTCAATGATTTGGGTAATGGTCGCGTCGGGGGCGACATCGATCTCGATGACGTTGGTGTAACGCGCCTGTTGCGGCAAAAACTCGGTCAGCGAAGCAAACAGTTTGAAAGTAATCTTCATTCTTGCATGCTAACGCCGACGCGCGTCTTGCGCACCCGACCACTCGCCTTGGGCCTGAACACAGGCCAGATAAGCCGCTGCGATTTGGGTCGGGTCGTTTTGCAACACCGCCTTCCACCGACCCAAATGCGCCTTGGAGTCCACCAGGCCCCGCAACACACCGATGTGCTCGGTCCAGCCCACCGAGTTGCACCCCACCAACACATCGCCGTCGAATTGCAAGCTCAGGTGGCGGGCAGCCGATTGGTCGGTCACTTCGACATGCTGGCCGCCAGCGACGCCTTGCCATTGACCAAAACTGGTCGATATCAAACCCAAGGTATCGAGCACGTTGATTTGCGGCACCCGCTTGAGTTCGGCACTTGCGTCTCGCCCGTGCGCAAAGTCGATCATATTGATGGCTGCTATTCGGGCTTGTTCGGCTGCGTTGGGCTGAATGGCGCTCACCACCGTGGTGCCGGTGACAAGGTCAAAAGCCTCGGCGCAGTCTCCGGCCGCAAATACGCCAGCGGCACTGGTGCGCAAACGCGAGTCGGTAACCACGCCGAGCTTGCACTGGATGCCACTTTGGGCAAGGAAGTCTATGCACGGCTTGACGCCCGTGGCACTGATGACCAAGTCCGCCTCCACCGTGTGTCCGTTAGAGAGTTTGACCCGCAAAGGAGAAGGCTGGTCGCCTGCATCGGTATCAGCCGCGCCGATTCCCAACAGGCTGCCCAAACGCTGCAACAAACCAGGGCTGTCAGCACTGGCCTCAATGGCTTCGACTTTGGTGCCGGTATACACCTGAACGCCTTTGGCTTGGCACCATTGCGCGATCATGGCACCTGCGGTGGGCCCCATCATGCGTGGCACCATGCGGTCGCCCATTTCTACCACGCTCAAATTTACGCCACGTGCGGCCAAGGCTTCCATGATGATGCAGCCAATAAAACCCGCGCCCATCTGCAGGACCCGCGCGCCTGGACGAGCCAATTCCATGATCTTGCGCGCATCCCCCAAGGTCCAGCAGGTATGCACACCAGGGCTGTCCATACCGGCAATGGGCGGATGGACCGGGCGCGAGCCCGTGGCGACCAGCAAGGTGTCAAACACCAGGTTTTTCCCGGTGCTCAGCGCCACCGCTTTGCGCGCCACGTCAACGCTTTGCGCACGTGCGTGAACCATTGCGATGGACAAGTCCGCAAAGTGGTTCGGGTTCTTACGCAAATGGGTTCCCGCCTCGGGCACCTTGCCGATCAGCAGGTAGGGGATGGCCATGCGCGAGTACGCCGCCTCGGGCTCGTCGCCGACGATGGTGATGCGGTCTTGCGGGGCGAGCTTGCGCAGGGTTTCTGCGGCAATCACGCCCGCTGGGCCCGCACCCAGGATCACATGGTGCGTCATGGCGCCGACCTTACAAGCTCAGACGTTCGCGGGTGGCTGCGGTGGGGCGGCCTTCGGTGTCCCAGCCGCGCGCCGCATAGTACTTGGGCATCATTTCAGCCAGCATATTGACCTTGCCAGTGGCGGGGCCCGTTTTGCAAGCCTCGTTTAACAAACGCGGGGGCAGGCTGTCGTCTTTGGCCGTGAAACCCGCACGGTTGTTGAACTCGCGCTCCATGTTCCAAATGCGTTCGCCGATTTTTTCCAGCTCTTCGGTGGTGTATTCCTCACCGATGGCGGCCTGCATTTGAGGCGCCAAATCCGCCAATCCCCAAGCAAAGGTGGTGAAAATGCACAGGCCCGACGAGTCAAATGCAGCTGTTGCATCCTGGAACGCTTTAACCAGATCGGGTTTGCCTTCATGCTCGAGCGGATCGGTCTTGACCGGAATGCCCAGCACTTCGGACGCAATGGTGTAACCACGCAAGTGGCAGCCGCCTCGGTTGGACGTGGCGTAGGCCAAGCCAATGCCTTGGATCGCTCGCCCGTCATAGGCAGGAAACTCCTGGCCTTTGCTGGACATGCTGAGCTCTGGGTGGCCGTATTTGGCCGTCAGACGCTTGGAACCCTGGCCGATTTCTTTGCCAAAACCGCGGCTGTAAATGGTTTCTTCCACCAAGAAGGCCAGCGCCTTGGCCGAACCAAAGGTGGCCTCGATACCTACCTGTTCTTTGGTCAGAACGCCCATGTCATACAACTCCATGACTGCGCCTACGGTGGTACCGAAGCTGATGGGGTCGATGCCCTCCTCGTTGCACAGCATGGACGCGTATTGCAGCGCCTCGAGGTCGTTCACGCCATTGGCCGCACCCAAAGCCCAAGCCGCTTCGTATTCCAGGCCACCAGAGGCGCCCCAGTACTGCGGCTTGTTGGCCACTGTGAAGTGGCCCTGGTCCATTTTGCTGATACGCCCACAGGCGATGGTGCAACCAAAACAGGCTTGGTTGGTTACCAGGTGTTTTTTACCGTCTGTGGCGCGTGGCGTGGCCATGGCCTCGGCGGAAATGTCTTTGGCACCTTCAAACTGGTTGTCCCGGTGGTTGCGTGTGGGCAAGCCGCCCACTTCGTTGATGACGTTCATCAGCACCTGCGTGCCATACAGGGGCAAGCCCTGGCCCGTGACGCCGTTTTCGGCCAAAATTTTCTTCTTCTCGGCCACGGCTTTCATAAAGGCCTTGGGGTTGTGGATGTTGCCTACGCCCTTGGTACCGCGCACCGCGATGGCCTTGAGGTTTTTGCTGCCCATGACCGTGCCCACACCAGAGCGCCCGGCGGCACGGTGCAAATCGTTGACCACGGCAGCGTACAAAACACCGTTTTCGCCCGCTTTGCCAATGCTGCTGACCCGGGTCAGAGGGTCTTGCAGGCTCTTCTTGAGGGTTTCCTCGGTTTCCCAGACGCTCTTGCCCCACAGGTGGGAGGCATCACGCAGCTCTGCCACGTCGTCGTTGACGTACAAGTAGACTGGATGGGCACTTTTGCCTTCAAAAATCACCATGTCCCAGCCGGCCATTTTGAACTCGGCGCCCCAGTAGCCGCCCGAGTTGGAACAGGCAATGGCACCCGTCAAGGGACTCTTGGTAATCACCGTGTAGCGACCGCCTGTGGAGGCCATGGTGCCGGTCAAGGGGCCTGTAGCCCAAATGATTTTGTTGGCGGGAGACAGCGGGTCTACAGTCGCATCCACCTCCTCAACCAGGTATTTCGAACCCAGACCGCGCGAGCCCAGGTAGTTGCGCGCCCACGCCTTGTTAAGCGGCTCGGATTTGACGGTGCCAGCCGTCAGATCCACACGAAGAATTTTTCCAGCCCATGCCATAGTGAAGCTCCTAGAAATCAGGTAATAAACGGTGGGGGTTACAGCGGCTATTAGCCAGCGTTCGGCTGGTTGCCCAGCTTGTCGGCCCATTGCTCCATGCGGCTTAAGCCAGTCCAGTTCGCATCAATAAAGGTGATGGCGCCGGTGGGGCATGCCGTTGCGCAGGCAGGGTCACCGCCGCACAAATCGCACTTTTGGACCTTGCCGGTTTCTTCGACGTAGTTGATGGTGCCAAACGGGCAGGCGATGGTGCAGACCTTGCAACCCACGCAGGTGGCGTCGTTGACCACTTTGGCGCCGGTGGCTTTGTCCACCGTGATCGCCTCTACGGGGCAGGCGTGGAGGCACCAGGCTTCGTCGCACTGGGTACAGGTGTACGGAACTTTTTTACCCGTATGGTGAAAGTCAAACACTTTGATACGCGATTTGGCGGTAGCGAACGTGCCATAGTTTTCAAACGAACACGCCATTTCGCACTGGAGGCAACCAGTGCACTTGTCTGCGTTGATATGCAACAGCTTTTGCATGCGTAACTCCTGAGGGTTTGCAGCACACGACCTATGTAAGCGCGTGCCTATGAAATGAAATACATAGAGATTGTTCGCTTTCCCGCACCAGATGCGATAGGTAATTACCCTAGTATCAGTAGGGATTTATGCTGCTTTTCAGGAGAACGCACTATTGGAAGTCGCAGCATAGACTCCGCCTGCAAGATGCCCCCTGCTAAAGCTTGCCGAGCCCGCTATCCAATCTACTGGCAAAACCAGGCTACTGCAGGTTGTCAAACAAGAACCATCCGCACGATGGTGTCAGGCGTTGCGCATCCAGTCCGCCGTCTGAAAGAACGATTCACCCAGACGCTGGCGCAGCGCCGCGTCCACCTGCAGCTCGCCCATGGCCTGGTCCATGCAAGCCAGCCACTGGTCGCGCTCCAAAATGCCGATAGAAAACGGCAGGTGCCGCAACCGCAACCGGGGGTGGCCAAAGCGCTCGATGTAGTACTGCGGCCCACCCATCCAGCCGCTCAAAAACCAAAACAGCTTTTGACGCGCCTGCGTCAGCAGCGCTCCGTGCGCCGCACGCAAGGCGGCGTAGCCTGGCTCGAGCTCCATCAGGTCGTAAAACCGCTCCACCAGCGCGTGTAGTGCGGCCTCGCCGCCGAGCAGGGCGATCAGGTTGCTGGGGGCTTCGTCATCGTCCTGGGGCACTGTGCTGGGGTTTTCGGTATGCGTCATGGCCGGTGATTGTCAGGCGGCCGCGCGGCGCAGCGTCTCCACCACCGGGCGGCGCAGCACGTCGCGCAGACCCCACCAGCCCGCCGCCAGCGCCAGCACCGCGCCCGCCAAGCTGCCCAGCAGCGGCACCCAGAGTGACACTGTCCACGAAAATTCAAACACATAGCGGGCCAGCGCCCAGCCCACGGCGCTGGCCACCACGGACGCCAAAAAGCCTGCCAGCAAACCCACGCCCGCCAGCTCAATGCGCTGCACCTGGCGCAGCAGGCGGTTTTGGGCGCCCACAGCGCGCATGATGGCAAATTCGCGGGCGCGCTCTTCGCGCGTGGCGCTGACCGCCGCAAACAGCACCACCAGCCCGGCGGCCAGGGTAAAGCCAAACAAAAACTCCACCGCGCGCACCACCTGGTCCAGGATGCGCTGGATCTGGTTGATGGTGGCGCTCATGTCCACGTTGGTGACGTTGGGAAACTGGCGTACCAGCGCGTTGTCAAAACCCGGCGTGGCCGGGGCCTTGAAGGCGCCCATATAGGTGGCGGGCACGCCGTCCAAGCGGCTGACCGGGTACATGGCAAAGAAATTGGCGCGCATGGACGCCCAGTTCACCTTGCGCAAGGACGTAATTTTGGAATCCACTTGCACCCCGGCCATGTCAAAACGTAAGGTGTCGCCGAGCTTGAGGGTCAAGGTGGTGGCAATACCCTCTTCCATACTGATGGCGCCCTGCTCCTCAGGCGTCCAGCGTCCACCCACCACCTGGTTGTTGTCAGGGCGTGTGGCACTGTGGCTGAGGTTGAAATCGCGGTCCACGAGGCGCTTGGCACGCTCATCGGCGTAGTCTTCCGACGACACCCTTCGGCCATTGACCGCCACCAAGCGCCCCCGGATCATGGGGTACCAATCGAGCTTGTCCACGCCCGCACCGTGCAGCGCATCGACAAAGCCGCTGGCCTGCTCAGGCATCACATTGATCACAAACCGGTTGGGCGCATCCGCCGGGGTGGCCTTGCGCCAGCTGCTGATCAGGTCGGTGCGCAGCAGCACCAAGAGCACCAGCGCCAGCAACCCGACAGCCAAGGCGCTCACTTGCAGCACGGTGTAGGCCGGGCGAGCGGATATTTGCCGGGTGGCCAGCACCAGCACGCGCGGCGCGGTGGCCTCGTTCACGCTGGCGCGCAGCAGGCGAATGGCCAGCCAGCTCAAAGCGGCGAACAACAGTACGGCAAAAGCAAAACCGCCGACTGCGATCAGACCCAGCTTGATGTCGCTGCTAACCGCCAGCAGCAGCGCCGCAAAACCCAGCACGCCCACGGCCAGGACGCCGATGGAGGCCGGGCGCAAATTGCCAACATCGCGGCGTATCACGCGCAGCGGCGGCACTTGGGCCAGTTGCAACACCGGCGGCAGGCCGAAGGCTGCCAGCAGCGTCAGCCCCATGCCCAGCCCCAGGCCCACCGGCGCCAGCGTGGCCGCAGGCAAGCTGGCGTCCACCAAACCAGCCAGCAGCACCACAAACAGGTGATGCACCGCGTAGCCCAGCGCCACGCCCAGGCCGCTGGCAAACAGGCCTATGAGCGCAAACTCCCAGGCGTAGGACGCAGCAATGGCGCGCTGGCTCAGGCCCAGCACGCGCAGCATGGCGCAGTCGTCCAGGTGCTTGGCGGCAAACGCGCGCGCCGCCAGGGCCACGGCCACGGCGCTGAGCAGCGCGGCCAACAGCGCCACCAGGCTCAAAAACTTCTCGGCGCGCTCCAGGGTTTGGCTTAGCTCCGGGCGGCCAGACTGGGTGGACTCGATGCGCACGCCGCGCAGCGGCTCTGGCGGGGCACCGGCATCCCTGACTGTGCCTTTGATTTGGGCGTTGCCCCAGGCGACAAAGCGCACCACAGCAGCATTTTCCCCGGCCACGGCCAGAAGGTAATTCACGCGGCTGGCGGGCTGCACCAAGCCGGTGGCGGCCACGTCGGCGGCGTTGACCATGACGCGTGGCGCAAAGTTCATAAAGCCCGCGCCCCGGTCCGGTTCGCTGGCAATCAGCGCGGCCACGGTGAACTGCTGATTTCCGAGCAAGAGCACATCCCCCAGCTTGATCGCCAAGGCTTCGAGCACCGGCGCGTCCACCCAGGCAGCGCCAGGTTTGGGGATGCCCCCGGCCAGCCGCTCGGGCCCGCCCAAGCTGTCGTTCAGGCGCAGCGTGCCGCGCAGCGGGTAGCCCGCCTCCACGGCCTTGAGCGCCACCAGCTTGGTTGCGCCGCCTTGCGGCTCAGTGGCGCGCGCCATGGTTTGGAAGGACAGGGTTTGCACCTGCGCCAGCCCCAGTCGCTGCGCCTCTTGGGCAAACACGGGCGGTGCTGGCCGGTCGGTGGCCACCACGGCGT
>CAIYQF010000071.1 GCA_903928325.1 uncultured beta proteobacterium
ACACCGCCGGTGACGAAGACAAATTTGGTCATGTCAGTGTACGAACCGTGTGGCTCGGGAAGCTGGTAATGCGAGATTATAGGTGTCTGCTACATTGCGTCTGGGGTCCATTTCGGCCCCCTTCGCGGCATTCAAGCAGGGCGTTTGGCATGGATTTAGACGGAAAACACATTGTTTTGGGACTCAGCGGCGGCATCGCGTGCTACAAGGCCGCCGAACTGTGCCGCGCGCTCATTAAGGAAGGCGCCACTGTGCAGGTGGTGATGACCGAGGCGGCTGCCCAATTCATCACCCCGGTAACTATGCAAGCCCTGAGCCAGCGCGCGGTTTACACCTCGCAATGGGACGCGCGCGAGGCCAACAACATGGCGCACATCAACCTCAGCCGCGAGGCTGACGCCATGTTGATCGCGCCCTGCAGCGCCGATTTCATGGCCAAGCTGCTGCACGGAGGCGCCGACGACTTGCTGAGCTTGATGTGCTTGGCCCGCCCCATCGAATCGGTGCCGCTGTTGCTGGCTCCGGCCATGAACCGTGAAATGTGGGCGCACCCGGCCACGGTGCGCAACGTGGCCCAATTGCGCGCCGACGGCGCCACTGTGCTTGGCGTGGGCTCGGGCGACCAAGCCTGTGGCGAAACCGGCGACGGACGTATGCGCGAGCCGCAGGAGCTGCTTGATGACGTGGTGGCATTTTTTCAGCCCAAGGCTCTGGCCGGGCAGCGGGTGCTGATTACCGCCGGACCGACATTTGAGGCCATTGACCCGGTGCGCGGCATCACCAACCGGTCCAGCGGCAAGATGGGTTTTGCCCTGGCGCGCGCCGCGCAGGAGGCGGGCGCCGAAGTTACGCTGGTGGCTGGTCCGGTCGCCTTGGCCACGCCGCAGGGCGTGCGCCGCATCAACGTAGAGTCGGCGCAGGACATGATGGACGCCTGCGTGGCGCACGCGGACCAGGCCAGCATCTTCATTGCCACGGCGGCAGTGGCCGACTGGCGCCCGGTGGTGGCCACCGACCAAAAGATCAAAAAAGACGGCTCAGGCGTCGTGCCATATCTGGCCTTGCAAGAAAACCCGGACATCCTGGCCACGCTGGCCGCTTCTGGCCGCGCCCAAAGTGGCGCGCTCTTTTGCGTAGGCTTTGCCGCTGAAAGCCAAGACCTGTTGGCCCACGCCACGGCCAAGCGCCAACGCAAGAGCGTGCCTCTGTTGGTAGGCAACATTGGCCCCGCTACTTTTGGCCAGGACGACAACGCACTGTTGTTGGTAGACGCCCAGGGCGCGGTCGACATTCCCCGCGCCAGCAAACTCAGCCTTTCGCGCACGCTGGTGCGCGAAATTGCCCAACGCCTGCCCCGCGCTCATCCGTAAACGATTGAACCTGTAACTATGAAACTCGACGTCAAAATTCTCGATGCCCGCCTGGCCGAGCAAATGCCCGCCTACGCCACTCCGGGCAGCGCCGGCCTGGATTTGCGAGCATGCCTGGACGCGCCGCTGACCCTGCAGCCCAACGCCTGGCAACTGGTGCCCACCGGCATGGCGATTTATTTGCAAGACCCTCACTTTGCCGCGCTGATATTGCCGCGCTCGGGCCTGGGCCACAAACACGGCATCGTGCTGGGCAATTTGGTGGGTTTGATTGACAGCGACTACCAGGGCCAGCTCATGGTCAGTGCGTGGAACCGCAGCGCAGTGGCCTTCACGATCGAACCTATGGAGCGCATTGCGCAACTCGTGATCGTGCCGGTTGTGCAGGCGCAGTTCAACATCGTCCACGAATTTTCCGCCTCGCAGCGCGGTGAAGGCGGCTACGGATCCACCGGGAAGGCCTGAACGGCCGCCCGTCGCCTGGCGTTAGTGCAGCGGCGCGTCGCCGCGGTCGGCGCCGGGTAAGGCTTCGATGCGGAAAAAGCCGGTGCCGGTGGAGCCGCGCTCCAACTCTTCTTCGGTGGCTTCGCGCACACCTTCGACGCGCAGGCTGATGCGAATCGCAATGCCGGCCAGCGGGTGGTTTGCGTCCAACACTACATGTTCAGGGTAAATATCGGTGACGGTGAACAGCGCGTCTTTGGGCGCCTCTGGGTTGCAGCCGGGGGGCAGGGCGGAACCTTCGAGGGTCAAACCGACTTGCAGCTCTGCCGGGAACAACGCGCGTGGCTCCAGAAACAACAATTGGTCGTTGAAGTCGCCAAACGCCTGCTCAGGCTCGATTTGCAATTGCAGCTTGGCACCTACGCGGTGGCCTTGCAAGGCTTCTTCGATGGCGGGCAGCAGGTCTTTGCCACCGAGCAAGAACTCGACAGGTTCGTCGAGCACGTCCAATTCTTCCCCCAAAGTGTCTTGAAGGACCCAGGTCAGGGCGACCACGCAGTTGTCATAAATTTCCATCGCACAATTGTCGCAGTTTCGTTCACCTCTATTTTTTCCCAAGGACGCCTTTGCCATGCATATCGATCTACCCCTTACCTTGCTCGGTGGCTTGTCACCCGTGACCTTTATGAAGCGCCACTGGCAAAAAAAGCCCCTGGTCATTCGCCAGGCGATTCCCGGGTTTTCCGCACCGCTGGAGCGCGCCGAGTTGTTTGACCTGGCCGCGCAAGACGATGTGCAGTCGCGCCTGGTGATTCAAACACCCGAGGTGGCGGCCACCCCCTGGCGCCTCAAGCAAGGGCCGTTCGCCCGCAAAGCCCTGCCCGCACTCAAAAAACCGGGTTGGACGCTGCTGGTGCAAAGCGTGGACTTGTACGACGCCCGAGTGCGCGCCTTGCGCGACCAGTTTCGCTTTGTGCCTGACGCGCGACTTGACGACGTGATGGTCAGCTATGCCAGCGATGGCGGCGGCGTGGGGCCGCACTTTGATAGCTACGACGTGTTTTTGCTCCAAGCGCATGGTCAGCGGCGCTGGCGCATTGGCCGGCAAAAAAACCTGGATTTGCAGCCTGGTATGCCCTTGAAGATACTGGCCCAATTCGAGCCTGAGCAGGAGTTTGTTCTGGATCCGGGGGACATGCTGTATTTGCCCCCCCGCTACGCCCACGACGGTGTTGCGATAGGCGAGTGCATGACTTATTCCATTGGTTTTCGCGCCCCTGGTGCGGGGGAGTTGGCGCAAGAGGTTTTGCAGCGCTTGGCCGAGCAGGCCCTTGACGAGGTGGGCGATGCGCTTTACCGCGACCCCTACCAGACGGCCCAGGGGCATGCCGCCCGAATTCCCGCCGAACTGGCGCAATTTGCACAGTTGGCGCTTGAAAAAGCCCTGCACGATCCCTTGGCCACGCAACGCGCCCTGGGCGAGTACCTTACTGAGCCCAAGGCGCAGGTTTGGTTTCAGGGAACAGCGACTGGGTTGAACCCAACCCAGGATGTACGACTGGACCGGCGCACCACGATGTTGTACGACGACGCCCATGTCTTTATCAACGGCGAGAGTTTTCTCGCCTCCGGACGGGATGCTGCATTGATGCGCGTATTGGCCGATGAGCATGCCTTAAGTGCCTTGGATGTACGCAAACTCAGCGCGGGTGCCCGTGGGCTGCTTAAGGATTGGGTGGAGGCGGGCTGGGTTTACTTGCAAGGCTGAGTTGCGCAGCAAAAATTGGCACCCAAAGGGTGCCAATTTAGGCGCTTAAAGGGTTAACCCGATGATGCACCGCACCTTCTTGTATAATTTGAGGCTCTGGCGAAAAGAGATCGAATGCTTTTTGTCGGGGTTTGGTCGGCTTGCCGCCCAGGCAATTTCCGGAAATTGTTTCGTTAACTCA
>CAIYQF010000072.1 GCA_903928325.1 uncultured beta proteobacterium
ATGCGGTGATGGCGCTGATGATGGCCGCGTTCATTGTCAAAGGGGTCCAACCTGGTCCTAATATGATTGCCAACCACCCCGATTTATTCTGGGGTCTGGTGGCGAGTATGTGGGTGGGAAATTGCTTCCTGGTGATCTTGAATGTTCCCCTGGTGCGGTACTGGCTGTCGATATTCAAAATACCGTTCAGTGTTTTGTTCCCGGCCATTCTTTTCTTTTGCTGCATAGGCACGTACAGCATCAATAACAATCTGGACGACGTCTACATCACCGCGACGTTTGGCTTTATTGGCTATATGTTTATGCGCCTCGGATTGGAAGCCGCGCCGTTGATGCTGGGCTTTATTCTGGGGCCAATGCTAGAAGAATATTTTCGCCGGCAGTTGCTCATTAGCCGGGGCGATTTCAGCTCCTTTTTCACCCGCCCCATCAGCGGAACCCTGCTGGCCTTAATCGGCGTTTTTATTGCCTGGCAATTGGTCAACTTCTTCCGCCAAGTCAAGAAGACGGGCCCTTCGCACGCCTAATACACGTACGAAACCGGCGCCTCAGTTGAGCGCCATGCTCAGCTTGCGCCGGTAGATCGACACCAGTTGCGCCTGCGGGTCAACATTCACCACGACTTTGCCCAGCAGCTCAATGCCGCCTGCGGCCTTGCCCGCATCCTGGGCGGCTTTGGGCTTGGGCGGCGTGAGTAGCTCCAGGATGGCTACAAAGGTTTTGCGCGCTACTTCCTTGTTCCAGGTTTTGTCGCGCATGATGATTTCCAGCAGCTCGTCCATGGCCTCGGTCCACAGGCCGCCCACCATCAGAACACGGGCTTTGGCCAGGCGGGTGTCAAAGTCGCGCTTGTTGGCGGCAATCAGCGCGTCAAACTGCTCGGGCCCCCAGGTGCCACGCTCATCGCTCATGACAAAGTTGATGGCGTCCAAAAAGTTGCCCAGCGCTTCAAAGCGCAGCTGGCGCGGAATAGCGGCCAGCGCCGGGGCCAGCGCGGCGGCGGCGTCCTCCAGAGCGTTGGTCTCGATCAGCAGCTTGACGTAGTCAAAGCGTGCGTCGTCGTTGGCCGGGTCATGGCTCAGGGTCTCCAGCAGTTTGTTTAGTGCGGCCTGCGGGTCACCAGCGGCCAGCAGGGCCTGGGCGTCTTCGGCGCTGTCCTGTGCGGCCAGTTCGTCGGCGCTGGGGAGGTGCTTGTCCAAAAAGGTCTTGAGCTGGCCCTCGGGCACCGCACCCATAAAACCGTCTACCGGCTTGCCGCCCATCATCAGCACACAGGTGGGAATGCTGCGAATGCCAAAGGCCTTGGAGAGTTGCTGCTCCTGGTCCGAGTCAATTTTGACCAGCTTGAAGCGGCCTTCGTAATCGGCCTCGACTTTTTCGAGCAAAGGGCCAATCACCTTGCACGGGCCGCACCAGGGCGCCCAAAAGTCCAGCAGCACGGGCACCTGGTGCGAGGCGGCAATGACTTCGGTTTCAAAGTTTTCAATGGTGACGTTGATCATCTGCGGGTGCTCGGGTGAAAAAGTAAAATTGCGGGTCTAGCTTCACAGCCCCTAGGGCTGCTCCAACCAAAACGGCGGCATCAAACCGTCGTTCTCATCACTATGACCACCATCCAAATCGGCGTTGTCATGGGCTCCAGCTCTGACTGGGACACCATGCAACACGCGGTACAGATTCTCCAACAGTTTGGCGTCGGTTTTG
>CAIYQF010000073.1 GCA_903928325.1 uncultured beta proteobacterium
AGTACGGCCCTGGCCGCATGGGCGGCGCTGCAAGCCGCCGGTGCGCCAGCGCCTGCCGTGGTGGCGGGCTACAGCGTGGGCGAATTGCCAGCGTTTGCCGCCGCCGGGGCCTTGGCGCCCGAGGATTCAATAGCCCTGGCGCAGACCCGTGCGCGCTGCATGGACCAGGCCGCAGGCAATGTGCACACCGGCTTGTTGTCCGTCAGCGGCATGGTGCAAGCGCGGGTGTTGGCCTTGTGCCCGGGCTTGGAGCTCGCCATTGATCTTGGCCCCGAGCAAGGCGTGTACGCGGGCTTGGACGCGTACCTGGCTACGGCCTTGCTGCTGCTGCAAGCGCAGGGCGGCCAGTGCCAGCGTTTGGATGTGCGCCTGGCCTCGCACTCACCATGGATGCGCCAGGCCCTGGACGGGTTTGCGGCGGCCTTGGATGCAGTGGAATGGCACGCGCCCCAATGCCCGGTGGCGCTCAATGCCAGCGGCGCTTTGAGCCGCCAGACCACTGCCTTACGCAGCGCGCTGGCAGCGCAAATCGCCAGCACCGTGCAATGGCAGGCCTGCATGCAAGCCGTGGCCGAACGCCAGCCCCACTGCGTGCTCGAAATCGGCGCAGGCGCGGCATTGGCGCGCCTGTGGAACGCCCGCTACCCCGCCATTGCCGCGCGCTCGCTCGACGAGTTCAAAGACGTATCCGGCGCCTTGCAGTGGCTGGAAAAGAACGGGGCAGGGGACTGAGTGTGTTGCGCCACGTCGCGCCAAGCGCGCGACGTATGTAAGCCTCAATACAAGGGCCGGTCCAGGGCCAGCGCGTTGGCCTCTGCGGCGCAGTCGCGGTTGGGCTGTGATCCTTGAGTGCGTGCGCTGGCAATTTCCGCCCGGGCTGCGCCCAGTTGCGCCAGGAAATCGGCATTGCCGTGCAGCTTGGCCACGGCCGCTGCGCCCATGAGTTGGCCCACGTCGATATCGCTCTTCCAGTGCACCGCGCAGACGGCGCGGCTTTGGCCAAACGCGGTGGCGCGCTCTAGCAGGGCCTGGCTGCGTTCGGGCGCCAGCTCGGTCAGTATCAGGCCCCAGGCCCAGCCCACGGCGGCATGGCCGCTCGGGTAAGAGCCATCACGCGCCAGTGCGGCCTCATCCCCCGGGGAACAACTCGGTTGTGCCAGTTTCACAAAGGGACGCGGTACTTGGTATTTGTCCTTGGCTGCGTAGGTCGATAGCCCGGCGTCTGCGAGGCTGCGGCGCAGCACCATGGTGAGGTGTGGCGTGGTCTCTGGCGAGATGGAAACACCCAGCGCGCACGAGAAAGTGGACGCAACGGCCGGGAACTTGAGCACCGCGTCTTGTGCGGCCAGCTCCCAGCGCGGTCCGCTGCGCTGCGCCTGCAGTTGCTCATGAAAGGCGAGGTCGGCCGCTGCTGCGGCAGATCCGTTGGTGGGCGGCGCCGGCAAGAGTTGCAGGCTATTGGGCAAATCTTTGCGCTGCAAGTAGCCAATCAGATAGCCGCTGCCGGGGCGCAGCTCAGGAATCTTGGCCGGATCGGCGGACGGCAGCGTCGATGCCGCTGAGTCGGGCGCAGTTTGCGCATGGGACAAGCCAAGCCCCAAACAAGCGAGGCTG
>CAIYQF010000074.1 GCA_903928325.1 uncultured beta proteobacterium
CCCGGAAATCGGGCACCAAAACCTCGATTTGCGTGTGCGGCGACAGCGCCCGCGTCTTGCGAATGCAATCGACAAAATGGCCAGCGCCTCCGTCGCGTAGATCATCCCGGTCCACGCTAGTAATGACCACGTATCGGAGGCGCAGTTGGGCAATCGTGCGCGCCAAATTGTCAGGTTCGTTGGGGTCTAAGGCGTCGGGGCGTCCGTGACCGACGTCACAAAATGGGCAGCGTCGCGTGCATTTGTCCCCCATGATCATGAAGGTCGCTGTTCCCTTGCCAAAGCATTCGCCGATGTTGGGGCAACTGGCTTCTTCACAAACGGTGACCAACTTGTTGGCGCGCAACACATCTTTGATTTCATAGAAGCGGGTAGATGGGCTGCCCGCTTTCACCCGGATCCAGTCGGGCTTTTTCAAAACCTCTCCGGCTTGGACCTTAATAGGTATGCGGGACAGTTTGGCCGCTGCTTTTTGTTTGGACAAGGCGTTGTAATCGCCCTGAGCTTGGGGCTCGCGCACAGTGGGATGGCTGGTGGCGTCGTTTGGCATTTGGGACATAGAGTACTCGCAAAAGTCCAAGGTGAGGGGCTAGTGAAAAAAGCGTCAGGCCAGCAAGTGCGCAACAAGCTTTTGCCCCAGGACGGCGGACACCTCTTCCCAAGCCACCGAAACGCCGATTGTAGAAAGGTCCACCGTCCGCAACTGCGCATACCCGCAGGGGTTGATGCCTGAGAAAGGGCTTAAATCCATGTCTACATTGAGCGCGGCGCCATGGTAGGCGCAATGGCGTGAAACCTTGATGCCCAGGGCTGCGATCTTTCCAAGTCCAGTAAAGTCCGGAACCCTGTGGCCATGAGCTGCGCTATTCGACTGGGGTGCCCATCGCGCGTGGCCTCGCGGGTCCTGCAGGTTCACGTAAATACCCGGTGCACCAGGCACGCGATGGCCGGTAACCCCGAAGTGCAGCAGGGTTCGGATGAGTGCTTCTTCGAGCCGGTAAACGTATTCCTTGACGAAATACCCGGCACGTCGCAAATCCAGCAAGGGATAGGCGACCACCTGCCCCGGTCCGTGAAAGGTCACTTGCCCGCCGCGATCGGTCTGCACCACGGGAATGCCGCCCGGGTTGAACAAATGCTCCGTTTTGCCGGCTAAGCCTTGGGTGTACACGCTGGGGTGCTCACACATCCACAAGATGTCGGCAAGCTCAGACGCGTTTGGCGCGCTTCGCAACCGCGTGAACTCCTTCATTTGTTCCCAGGTGGATTCGTAGTCAACCCGGCCCAATTGGACAATTTGCACGGGAAGTCCCTATAGAACCACTTTGACCATCGGGTGGGTGCTCAGGGTGCGGTACAACTCGTCGAGTTGCTCGCGGCTGGTGGCGGTCACTGTGATGGTGATGCCCAAGTACTTGCCGCCCTTGCTTGGACGCAGTTCAACGGTGGATGCTTCAAATAAAGGGTCAAAAGCCTTTGCGATACGGGTCACAGCGTGCACCAACCCATCGGCCTGCAGACCCATGACCTTGATGGGAAATAGCGACGGGTACGCGATGAGTGAAGGCTGCGCAGCTGCCGTCGGGGTTACTTTTGGGGGTGCGCTCGGCATAGGGAGTAAGGTGTCAGGTTCACCCCTCAGTCTAACGGCAGCACATCAGGTTCGGCTAACCCGCCAAGGCCCGTGGTTCCTGCGTATAATCATAGGCTGCACTGAAAATCTCTGTAAAGTGTCTGTAATCTTGATTGTTGATAATGCAAATGCGTGTTGATGAACAATCGCCGCATGAAGCAGATTTTGTGGCAATGACAGCGGAACAGGCGCGTGCATACCGACAGGAACATGCAACTCTGTCGCCTTGGACCGTAGTTCGGGCGCAGCTCTTGGTCGGCGTCACTGTTGCCGGTTTAGCGTGGTTGGTAACCCTACAGCGCGAGGTAGCGGCCTCAGTTGCTTGCGGAGCGATGGCCGTGGTGTTACCTGCCGCTCTGTTTGCCAGGGGCTTGATGGGGCGATTTGCGTCGATGAGCATTGGCAATGCAGTGACCGGTTTCTTTTTGTGGGAATTGGTAAAAATTGTGATGACGGTGGCTGTCATGTTGATGGCGCATCGTTGGGTGAGTGGCTTGAATTGGCCCGCTATGCTGGTGGGACTGGTCTTGACGATGAAGGTTTACTGGTTGGCGTTGCTCTTTAAAGGCCAGCGCAAACCAGCTGAAAGTAATTAATTAACCGCTTAACGGCAAAAGTAACTGACAAGAGTAACTGATGGCTGCTGAAGAACACGCTGCGCAAGGTTTGACCGCTGGTGAGTACATTGGTCACCACCTAACGCATTTGCAAACCCACAAACAGACCGGAGTCATTGACTTTTCGGTGCTGAATTTGGACTCGATCTTTTGGTCCGTTCTGCTGGGCGTTGCGGGCTTGTTATTGATGTGGCGGGTTGCGCGAACCGTGACTGCCGGAGTTCCGGGTCGGATGCAGGCCGCTGTAGAAATTCTGCTAGAGATGGTCGACACACAGGCCAAAGGCATTATTCATAATGCGGAGTCGCGTAAATTTGTGGGCCCCCTGGCACTGACGGTGTTTGTGTGGGTGTTTTTGATGAACTCTATGGACTTCCTGCCCGTTGATTTGCTTCCTGAAATTTGGAAAGCGGTATACGTTGCAGCAGGAGGTGACGAGCACCATGCATACATGCGAGTGGTGCCGACCGCCGACTTGTCGATGACTCTTGGGATGTCTTGTGCGGTATTGCTGGTGTGCCTTTACTACAACATCAAGATCAAAGGCGCGGCCGGCTGGGCACACGAATTGGTGACGGCACCTTTTGGAACCAGCAAAAATCCGGTTTTTGCTTTGATTTTGGGCGTACTCAACTTGAGCATGCAGCTAATTGAATTCACCGCAAAGACCGTGTCACACGGTATGCGGTTGTTTGGAAATATGTACGCCGGTGAGCTGGTGTTCATGTTGATTGCGCTCATGGGTGCAGTCGGTTTTGGTTCGGCCACGGGCATTGCGTTGTGGTTTGGTCATGTGATTGCGGGTACCGGATGGGCGATATTTCATATATTGATTGTCGCTTTGCAGGCCTTCATTTTCATGATGTTGACACTGGTATACGTGGGCCAAGCCCATGACCACCACTGATTTTCCCTTTTTCTTTTTCTATTTCAATCCACAGGAGCTCTTCATGGAACATGTACTTGGTTTTGTCGCTTTGGCCGCAGGCCTGATCATTGGTTTGGGTGCCGTTGGCGCTTGTATCGGTATTGGCATCATGGGCAGCAAGTATTTGGAATCTGCAGCCCGTCAACCCGAATTAATGAATGAGCTGCAAACCAAAATGTTCTTGCTCGCTGGTCTGATTGACGCTGCGTTCTTGATTGGTGTTGGTATCGCCATGATGTTCGCCTTCGCCAACCCCTTCGTGCTGAAATAAGCTTTTTCACATCACCCTAGATTAGAGAGGTGTTGTTGTGAGTATTAACGCAACATTCTTTGCGCAACTGACGGTATTTTTCTTATTGGTGTTGTTCACGATGAAGCTCGTGTGGCCACCAATTGCAAAAGCACTGGATGAGCGCTCAGAAAAAATTTCACATGGACTGGCTGCTGCAGAGCACGCAAAAATTCAGCTTACTAACGCCCACAAGGAAGTCGAAATCAAGCTGGCGGCAACCCGCAGCGAGTCGGCGGCCCTAATGGCGGACGCCGAGCGGCGAGCGCAGCATTTGATCGACGAAGCCAAGGGCCGAGCGACCGAAGAAGCAAACCGCATCGTAGCGGCAGCGCGGGTCGAAGCAACGCAAGAATCTGTCAAGGTACGTGAGGCACTGCGTGTGCAAGTTGCACTACTTGCAGTCAAGGGCGCCGAACAAATTCTCCGCAAAGAAGTTAATGCTCAAGTGCACGCTGATTTGCTGGGTCGTTTGAAGACTGAGCTGTAAGGGTAGCCATGGCTGAACTTGCCACTATCGCCCGTCCCTATGCAGATGCGCTGTTCAAAGCTTCACCGTCAGATGCGCGTAGTACCGGCATCTGGTTGGACGCGTTAGCAGCCTTGTGCGCGGACCCTCAGTTGTTGGAATTGGCCCATGATCCCGCTGCAACCACCGACAAAGTATTTGGCTTCATTCGCGAGGTTCTCGATGCAATGGAAACTCAGGTGGTGTTGTCCAGCCAAGCGCAAAACTTTTTGCACGCGGTCATTGACAATAAGCGGCTCGGCGCATTGCCAGAAATGGCATCACAGTTTCGAGCCCATGTAAATTCCCAAAGCGGCGCTGCAGATGCACTGGTTTACAGCGCATTTGACATCGACGTCGCTGCGTTGGCCGAGGTGACAAGCGCATTGGAAAATCGGTTTAACCGTAAGTTAAATGTGGTTGTGCAATTGCAGCCCGATTTGATTGGCGGGATCCGTGTCGTAGTGGGCGACGAGGTGCTAGATACCTCGGTTAAAGCCCATTTGGAACAAATGAAAGTTGCGCTGGCTGCCTGAGCCGCCGGCTCACCAGTAGACAGCCCTAACAAGAAAGAAGGAAAGAGTAATGCAACTCAATCCAGCAGAAATTTCTGAGCTTATTAAGAGCCGCATTGAAGGTCTGGCAGTTACTGCCGACATTCGCAACCAAGGTACCGTTATTTCGGTTACCGACGGCATCGTTCGCGTTCATGGTCTATCTGACGTGATGCAGGGCGAAATGTTGGAATTCCCTAACAATACGTTTGGCCTTGCTTTGAATCTGGAGCGCGACTCTGTTGGAGCCGTGATTTTGGGCGATTACGAACATATATCTGAAGGCGATACCGTCAAATGTACGGGTCGTATTTTGGAGGTGCCAGTGGGGCCCGAACTCATTGGTCGTGTGGTCAATGCTCTGGGCCAGCCTATCGACGGCAAAGGCCCCATCAATGCCAAGATGACTGACGTGATTGAAAAAGTCGCACCCGGCGTCATTGCGCGTGAGTCCGTGAGCCAGCCAATGCAAACCGGCTTGAAGTCGATCGACTCCATGGTTCCCGTGGGTCGCGGCCAACGCGAGCTAATTATTGGTGACCGTCAGACCGGTAAGACTGCGGTGGCAATCGACGCAATCATCAACCAAAAAGGTCAGCACATGACCTGCGTTTATGTTGCGATTGGCCAAAAAGCCTCGTCGATCAAAAATGTGGTGCGCGCGCTGGAGCAAGCCGGTGCAATGGAGTACACCATCGTCGTGGCGGCGTCCGCTTCAGAGTCTGCGGCCATGCAGTATGTCTCTGCGTATTCCGGTTGCACCATGGGCGAGTATTTCCGCGACCGAGGCGAAGACGCATTGATCGTGTATGACGATCTGTCAAAACAGGCCGTTGCCTACCGCCAGGTATCCTTGTTGCTGCGTCGCCCACCAGGCCGCGAAGCCTATCCCGGCGATGTTTTCTACCTCCACAGCCGTTTGCTCGAGCGCGCAGCACGCGTCAACGCCAACTACGTTGAAGCCTTTACCAAAGGCGCCGTAAAGGGAAAGACAGGTTCTTTGACAGCTCTGCCAATCATCGAAACCCAAGCAGGTGACGTGTCGGCATTCGTGCCCACAAACGTGATTTCCATCACCGATGGTCAGATTTTCTTGGAAACGTCTTTGTTTAACGCAGGCATTCGACCTGCTATCAATGCAGGTATTTCCGTCTCCCGCGTCGGTGGCGCAGCGCAAACGAAATTGGTTAAGAACCTGTCTGGTGGTATCCGTACCGACTTGGCTCAATACCGGGAACTGGCTGCCTTTGCCCAATTCGCGTCTGACCTAGACGAAGCTACACGCAAACAACTCGACCGAGGCGCTCGCGTCACTGAGCTTCTGAAGCAAGCCCAGTACAGCCCCCAGCCGATTAGCTTGATGGGCGCCACTTTGTATGCGGTGAACAAGGGATTTTTGGACGATATCGAAGTGAGGCAGGTGCTTCACTTCGAAGCCCAATTGCATGCCTACCTTAAGGATAAGCACGCAGCCTTGCTGGCGAAATTGGAAGCTGACAAGGCGATGGACAAGGACGCTGAGGCTGAAATGGGCGCTGCGCTCGTTGCGTTCAAAAACACCTTCGCCTAATGCCCGCTGACCAACCTAGGAGTATTTGATGGCAGCAGGCAAGGAAATACGCGGCAAGATCAAATCGGTGGAAAACACCAAGAAGATCACCAAGGCAATGGAAATGGTGGCTGCGTCAAAGATGCGTAAGGCGCAGGATCGCATGCGCGCTGCACGGCCCTACAGCGAAAAGATTCGCCACGTAGCAGCGAACCTGGGCAAAGCAAATCCCGAGTACGTGCACCCGTTCATGGAGATCAACGCTGCAAAGGCAGCGGGGTACATCGTTGTGACCACGGACAAGGGTTTGTGTGGCGGCCTCAACACCAACGTGTTGCGCGTGCTCACTAATAAGCTAAAAGACATGCAAACGCAAGGCTTGGGTGCACAGGCCGTAGCCATTGGCAACAAAGGGCTTGGCTTTTTGAATCGCACAGGTTTGAAAGTGGTTGCGCAAGCGACCCAATTGGGTGACACCCCCCACATGGAAGCGCTAATTGGCCCGGTGAAGGTGCTGCTAGACGCCTATGTGAATGGCGAGGTCAATGCTGTTTATCTGTGCTTCACGCGCTTTATCAATACGATGAAGCAAGAGCCCGTGTTGGAGCAGCTACTTCCGCTTTCGGCAGAGGTGCTCAGTACCCACCAGGCTCAAGGTAGTTGGGACTACATCTACGAACCCGAACCGCACATCGTGATCGACGATTTGCTAATTCGCTACGTTGAGGCCTTGGTCTACCAAGCGGTGGCTGAGAGTATGGCGTCCGAGCAGTCGGCGCGCATGGTGGCCATGAAGTCTGCCACCGATAACGCCGGCGAAGTTATCAACGAACTCAAACTGGTTTACAACAAGACGCGCCAAGCAGCGATCACGAAGGAATTGTCCGAGATCGTTGCGGGTGCGGCTGCTGTCTGATTTTCTATATTTGGAGCAAAGAGCATGGCTCATGAAAACACCCACATGAACGCAGGCGTTCAGGGCAAAATTGTTCAGTGTATTGGTGCGGTGGTGGACGTGGAATTTCCACGTGACCACATGCCCAAGGTATATGACGCGCTTAAGCTGGCGGGCACTGCCCTGACGCTCGAAGTGCAGCAGCAACTGGGTGATGGCATTGTTCGGACCATTGCGCTGGGCACTTCGGACGGCCTGCGCCGTGGCTTGATGGTGACCAACACGGGCGCTGCTATCACGGTTCCTGTGGGCAAGGCCACATTGGGTCGCATTATGGACGTGCTGGGTTCACCCATTGATGAACGCGGCCCAGTTGACCAGGCACAGACCGCCTCAATCCACCGCAAAGCACCTGCTTATGACGAGTTGAGCCCTTCGCAAGAACTGCTTGAGACTGGCATCAAGGTGATTGACTTGGTATGCCCATTTGCCAAAGGCGGCAAGGTCGGCTTGTTTGGCGGCGCGGGTGTGGGCAAGACCGTGAACATGATGGAACTCATCAACAACATCGCCAAGGCGCACAGCGGCTTGTCAGTGTTTGCTGGTGTGGGTGAGCGTACCCGTGAGGGGAATGACTTCTACCATGAGATGGCGGACTCCGGCGTGGTGAATTTGGAGAACCTGGGCGAGTCCAAAGTCGCCATGGTCTACGGTCAAATGAATGAGCCACCGGGCAACCGTTTGCGCGTGGCATTGACCGGCTTGACGATTGCCGAGTCCTTCCGTGACGAGGGCAAAGACGTTTTGTTCTTCGTGGACAACATTTACCGCTACACCTTGGCCGGAACCGAAGTGTCAGCGCTATTGGGTCGCATGCCTTCTGCCGTGGGTTACCAGCCCACCTTGGCCGAAGAAATGGGCCGTTTGCAAGAGCGTATTACGTCCACCAAAGTTGGTTCGATCACCTCCATTCAAGCCGTTTATGTGCCTGCGGATGACTTGACCGATCCATCGCCTGCGACCACGTTCGCCCACTTGGATTCGACCGTTGTGCTGTCGCGTGATATTGCGTCGTTGGGTATTTACCCTGCGGTTGACCCGTTGGACTCCACCAGTCGCCAGCTCGACCCCTTGGTTGTCGGTGAAGAGCACTACGCAACCGCACGCGCCGTACAGGGCACTCTGCAGCGCTACAAAGAGTTGCGCGACATCATTGCGATTTTGGGTATGGACGAACTGGCGCCGGAAGACAAACTTACCGTCGCCCGTGCACGTAAAATTCAACGCTTCTTGTCGCAACCCTTCCACGTGGCAGAAGTATTTACGGGCTCCCCCGGCAAATACGTGTCTCTAGCAGAGACCATCCGCGGCTTCAAGATGATTGTTGCCGGTGAATGTGACCACTTGCCAGAGCAAGCGTTTTACATGGTTGGCACCATTGACGAAGCGTTCGAAAAAGCCAAGAAGGTTTAAGCCATGAACACCATCCACGTTGATGTGGTCAGTGCGGAAGAGTCTATTTTTTCGGGAGAGGCGCGATTTGTCGCACTGCCCGGCGAGAGTGGTGAGTTGGGGGTTTACCCCCGGCATACGCCCCTGATTACCCGCGTAAAGGCGGGCTCAGTACGCATTGAAATGGCCGATGGCAGCGAGGAGTTTGTATTCGTCGCTGGTGGCATTATCGAAGTGCAGCCTGATCGTGTGACGGTTTTGTCGGATACGGCCATCCGTGGCAAGGACCTAGACGAAGAAAAGGCAAACGCCGCAAAAGCCCTGGCCCGAGAGGCGCTCAAAAACGCCAAGAGTGAAGTCGATCTTGCGATGGCCCAGTCGGAGCTGTCTACTTTGGTGGCACAAATCGCTGCGCTCCGACGATTCCAGCACAAGCGCTAACATGCGCGGATGTGTGATGGAGCAAGCCGCCTTCGGGCGGCTTTTGTTTTGGACGCATCCATGAACTACGCGGCGCCCTGGTGGTTGCCCGGTGGTCACTTACAAACCATCGTAGCGGCCAAAGTGGGACGCCGCTACAGACTTCATTCCCCGGTTTACCAGCGCGAACGGTGGTTGAGCCCTGATATCGACTTTGTCGATCTCGACTGGCAGCACGCAAAGTCCGCCACTAACCCACCCTTGCTCGTTTTGTTCCACGGTCTGGAGGGCTCTTCGCGCAGCCACTATGCGGAGTCGTTTGCCGACTACGCAAGCGCCCATGCTCTTGACTATGTTGTCGTTCATTTCCGAGGCTGCAGCGGAGAACTCAACCGGGCTCCACGGGCCTACCACTCTGGCGACTACGAGGAAATCGATTGGATACTTAAACGCCTTCGAAGCAGCCGTACGGGACCAATCCTGGCTGTGGGTATCTCCTTGGGGGGAAACGCGGTGTTGCGGTGGGCCGAAGAAGCCGGCAGCTTAGCCCGCCAAACGGTCTCAGCGGTGGCATCGGTATGCGCTCCCATTGATTTGGCTGCCAGCGGAACTGCAATTGGCGCTGGCTTTAACCGCCAAGTTTATACACGCATGTTCTTGCACAGCATGAAACCCAAGGCGATGCGCAAGCTGGCCCAGTTTCCAGGCTTGTTTAATGGCAGCGCCGTGTGTGCCGCCCAAGACCTTTACGCCTTCGACAATGCATTTACCGCTCCGGTGCACGGTTTTGAGACTACCGATAGATACTGGCGCGAGGCCTCCGCCAAACCCCACTTGCACCGCATCCGCTTGCCCGCCTTGGTCATCAACGCAAAAAATGACCCTTTTGTGCCGGCGCACTCGCTTCCTGCGGGTCCAATCAAAGGGGACTGGGTCACACTATGGCAACCCAGTGAAGGTGGCCATGTCGGTTTCCCCGATGGTTTACCGCCCGGCAATTTGTTCGTCCTTCCGGAGGCGGTGGGAGACTGGTTGCTACAAAATCACTAAGAAAAAGCACCGAGGAGGACGCAACCCAATGGACGACATCGTACGACAAGCCATGGCCAAGTGGCCCCATGTACCCGATTGCTACGGCTGGCTTGGGCTGGACGCGCGCGGCAACTGGTACATGCGCGACGACCGCGCGCAGGCCTGTGGGACGTTCGCCAGCGGCAAGCCCGGCGCAAAGGGTGCTTTGCTGCAACATGCCAAGTTGATTGCATTCATCGCTCGAAACTATGGCGTGGACGAAACCGGCTGTTGGTTTTTCCAAAACGGACCACAACGTGTCTTCGTGGAATTAGAGGCGACACCCCACGTTTGGCGCATCGATACCAAAGGCGAAATTAGCTCCAACGCCGGTGTTCGAGCGCTTTACCAGCGTTGCCTCATGGACGAAAACGGGTGGCCCTACTTGCAGACATCTGCTGGCTTTGGCTTGGTACATACCCAAGATGTTGTCGCCTTGGCCTTGGCAGTAGACCACCATGGATGGACGGTAGAGGATGCCCTATTGGCAGACTTGCCCGTGCAATTTCACTATTGCACCAGCCCCCAGTCTCAGCACAGGTTGACCGTAACTTCGTAAAAAAACCGGCGCATGCGCCGGTTTTTTCAAGGTAAGGCTTTTATTTGGCTGCTTCAGCCGCTGGCTTGACTGGCTCTGGAAACTTTGCCCCACCGGCATTGGCCATGTAGACCACGGCGCGCGCAATCTCATAGTCTGCGAAGTCGCCACCGCCTTGCGCGCCCATGGCATTCTTGCCTTTGAGCGCCGAATTCCACAATGCATCAAAACCGGTCTTGATGCGCGGCGCCCAAGCGCTGACGTCCCCAAACTTAGGCGAACCCGCCAATCCATTGGCGTGGCAGGTCGAACACTGCGCTTTGAAAACCTCTTCGCCAGTCTTCATGGGTCGGTTGGCATCACGAACCTCCACCGACCCGACCTTTTGAATTCGCTCGGACACCGACTTTTCCATGTTCACTGCACCAGCGGCAGGTTTGTTAGCCGAAGTTACGTAATACACCAAGCCGATGATCACAAAGATGGGAATCACAAACGAAAAAAACACCGCCATCAACAACTGTTTCGGGTTTTTGACAGGGCCCGTGTGTTCTTCTTCGTGCGCTTCGTTCTGGCTGTGATCGCTCATGGTGTCCTCAAATAGGCCAACTGGCCTTGTAAATCAGCGTTTGATTATAAGGGCCAGCTCTGACAAAGCACCCTACAATCAACCGCTACGGTATGCGGCTGTAGCTCAGTGGATAGAGTATTGGCCTCCGAAGCCAAGGGTCGTGGGTTCG
>CAIYQF010000075.1 GCA_903928325.1 uncultured beta proteobacterium
CCCTGTGGTTACTGACATGAAGCAGGCGGCCAACGGCCTGAACTGGTGCGTGATGGAAATGGAGCGCCGCTACAAGCTGCTCAGCAAAATGGGCGTGCGCAACCTGGCCGGCTTTAACGCCAAGCTCGACGAGGCCACCGCCAACGGCACCTTTATTTACAACCCCTTTAGCCTGACGCCCGAAGACCCCGAGCCGCTGCAGCGCCTGCCCCATATCGTGGTGGTGATTGACGAGCTGGCCGACCTGATGATGGTGGTGGGTAAGAAGATCGAAGAACTGATCGCCCGCCTGGCGCAAAAGGCGCGCGCCGCCGGTATCCACCTGATTTTGGCCACCCAGCGACCCAGCGTGGACGTGATTACCGGGCTGATCAAGGCCAACATCCCCACGCGCATCGCGTTCCAGGTCAGCAGCAAGATTGACAGCCGCACCATCCTGGACCAAATGGGCGCCGAGGCGCTCTTGGGCATGGGCGACATGCTCTACATGCCCAGCGGCACCGGTCTGCCCATTCGGGTGCACGGCGCTTTTGTGAGCGACGAAGAAGTTCACCGGGTGGTGAAATATCTGAAAGAGCAGGGCGGCGAGCCCAACTACGTTGAAGGCCTGCTTGAAGGCGGCACCGCAGAAGGAGACGATGGCGACGGCACCTTTGGCGACGTCGGGGGCGAAAAAGACGCGCTCTACGACCAGGCGGTCGAAGTGGTGCTGAAAAACCGCAAGGCCAGCATTTCCCTGGTGCAGCGCCACCTGAAAATTGGCTACAACCGCGCGGCGCGCTTGGTCGAAGACATGGAAAAGGCGGGCTTGGTGAGTTCCATGAGCGGTAGCGGCCAGCGCGAAATCTTGGTGCCAGCCCGGGCTGAGTGATGCAAACGCAAGGATGAAATCGGCATGATGACAAGCAACGCCCTGCGCGTTTTGACGCTCGCCGCCCTGTGCGCCACTGGCGGCGCAGGCGTGGCTTTGGCCGGTGGCTTAGACAGCCTGGACGCCTTTGTCAAAAACGTCAAAAGCGGCCGCGCCAGCTTTACCCAAACCGTCACCGCCCCGGCCAAAGAAGGCCAGGTGGCGCGCCCCAAGGTGTCTGGCGGCAGCTTTGAATTTGCCCGGCCCAACCGCTTCAAGTTTGTCTACAAAAAGCCGTTTGAACAAAGCATCGTGGCCGACGGCCAGACGCTGTGGCTCTACGACGTGGACCTGGCCCAGGTGACTGCGCGCAAACAGGCCGCCGCATTGGGCTCCACGCCCGCTGCGCTGATTGCCGCAGCGCCCGACCTCAAGGCCCTGCAAGCCGAATACGAGCTCAGCGACGCCCCCAGCGCCGATGGCCAGGATTGGTTGAAGGCGACACCCCGCTCCAAGGACGGCAGCCTGCAAAGCGTGCGCGTGGGCTTCAAGGGCGGCGTGCTGGCCACGCTGGAGATTTTGGACAGCTTTGGCCAGCGCTCGGTCTTGCAGTTCAGCGCTTTTGAGGTCAATGCCGCGCTGGACGCCAGTGCCTTTGCGTTCAAACCTCCGGTGGGGGTGGATGTGGTGCGCCAATAAGGCGCTTGCCTATGCTGCGCCGATTTGCCCGTTGCCTGGCCCTTGTTTGTCTGGCGTGGGCTTGCGTGGGCGACCTTGGGGCCGAACCGGCGTCCACAGCCATCATTGCCCTGCATGGCAAATGGGGCAAACCGCCAGGGCCGTTGGCAGCTGATTTGCAAGCCGCCGGTTACCACGTGATGTCGCCCGCCATGGCCTGGGGGAGAGACCGTTTTTACGACGTCGATTATCCGAGCGCCTTGCTGGAGATCCGCGATTCGGTGGCCCAACTGCGCGCCCAAGGCTTTGCCCATGTCGTGCTGGCCGGGCACAGTCTGGGCGCCAACGCGGCACTGGCCTACGCCGCAAGCCATGGCGATGTCGATGCCTTGATGATCTATGCGCCCGGCCACGTGCCTGAGTGGCAGTTTCGCAATGGGGATACGGCAACGACATTGCAAAAGGCCCGCGCGCTGGTGCAAGGCGGTCAGGGTGATGCGCGCGATTTCGAGATCACCGACTTCAACAGCGGCAACCGCCGTCGCCAACTGGTGGTCTCAGCCGCTGTGTATTTGTCTTATTACGAACCCGAGGGTTTGGCCAATATGGCCGTATCTGCCAAGCGGGTTTCCAAGGCGACCCCAGTGTTTTATGCCGGCACCACCCAAGACGGAATTACCCGCTGGGGCAATGGAGCCCAGTATGTGTTTAACCACTTGCCGCCCCATCCGCAAAGCGTATATCTAGAGAGCCGGGCCTCGCATTTAGACGTGCCGCAGGACACGGCAGCGCAAAGCCTGGAGTTTTTGAAAAACCTGTGGCCTTAGCCTTCTGACGGGTGTTTCACTTCCCACGGCGGCGTCCAGTCGCCGGCTACACGCAGGTCCACGCCAGCGTCGTCTTCCAAAATTTTGCACACCGTCATTTCGCCTGCGTCCTTGCCGTAGCGCGCCTGGGCTTCCGAAAAGCGGGCGTGGGTGGCTTGGGTGAGTTCGCTGCGGGTGCCCACGCTGTCAATCAATTGCGTGATCAGCCCCAGGTCTTTGAGGCACAGCTCCAGGCGAAACGAAGGG
>CAIYQF010000076.1 GCA_903928325.1 uncultured beta proteobacterium
TAGCACTGAAATACGGCACCGGCTTTGTCCGCAAGGGCTTCTTGCTGGTGGTCAGCGCGCTGATTCTCAAAACCGGCTGGGATGCGTTTTTGCGCTAAGAGCTTATCTCGGAGGCGCTGGGTCTACGGTCTGGCCCCCGGTGGTGGCCAAGGCAAATCGGCGGCGCGCCGAACCAGGCCCAGGGGTGCTGCGGCCTGGCCTTTGCTGACCGCGACAAGGTCTTCCACGCTGGGGTACTGCCCAAGTAGCCAATAGTCAAACACCCGCCGTGCAATGGGCGCGGCCGATGCCGCGCCAAAGCCCGCGTTTTCCACGATCACAGCCAAGGCGATTTGGGGGTCTTTAGCCGGGGCGAATGCCACGTAGAGGGAGTGATCGCGTTGGCGCTCTTCCATGCGTGCTGCGTTGTATTTCTCGTTTTTGCCCAAGCTCACTGCCTGCGCGGTGCCGGTCTTGCCGCCGCTGAGGTAGGGCGCGCCAAGGAACACGCGCGTGGATGTGCCTTCTTGCGTAACACCCACCATGGCGCTGACCACCACATCGATGTTTTCCGGCTTAAATCCCAAATCCTGCGGCGCCTGCGGCGCAAGTTCCGTGCGCACATGGCTGCTAGCGTCCTGCGTGGCGATGACAAGGCGTGGGTGGTTTTTCACTCCACGATTGGCCACGGTTGCTGTGGCCTGGGCCATTTGCAGCATGGTGAAGCTGTTGTAGCCCTGGCCAATGCCCAAGGAGATGGTCTCGCCGGCGTACCACTTCTTTTGCTCCGGGCGCTTGTAGTAGTTGCGCTTCCACTCCTGGCTGGGCAGCACGCCGCGCACCTCGCCCAACACGTCGATGCCGGTGATCTGGCCAAAGCCCAGGGGCCCCATGAAATCATGCATCGAGTCCACCCCCAGCTCATTAGCCAAGGAATAGAAGTAGGCGTTGCTGGACTCGACAATGGCGCGGCGCATGTCCATGATGCCGCCGCGCTCGTTCTCCGGGCTGCCAAAGCGGTGGCCACCAAACATATAAAACCCCGGGTCGTTAACCAGTGCGGTGGCGCTGCGCGTGCCCGTCTCTAGCGCCGCCAGGGCCAAAAAAGGTTTGTAGGTCGAGCCCGGCGGATAGGTGCCGCGCAAGGCGCGGTTGAGCAACGGGCGGTCTGGCGATTCGTTAAGCATTTGCCAGTTCTCTTGGTCAATGCCTTCGACAAACAGATTGGAGTCGAAGGTGGGCTTGCTGACAAAGGCCAGCACGTCGCCTGTCTTGGGGTCCAATGCCACCAAGGCGCCTCGGCGTTCGCCAAACATTTGTTCCACCAGGTATTGCAGCTTGATGTCGATGGCCAGCGCCACCGTGTCGCCCGGCGTGGCTGCGCTGCTGGATAGGCGGCGCATGGCGCGTCCGCCGGCCGAGGTTTCGATGTGCTCGACGCCGGTGGCGCCGTGGAGCTGGCGCTCAAAGCTTTGCTCTACGCCGAGCTTGCCTATGTACTCGGTGCCGCGGTAGTTGGCCTGGTCGTCGTCGCTTTCGATCTTTTCTTTTTCGCTGGCGTTGATGCGTCCGATGTAGCCGATGACGTGGCTAGCCAATTCGCCATAGGGGTAGTTGCGAAACAGCCGCGCCTTGATCTCGACGCCCGGGAAGCGAAAGCGCTGCGCCGCAAAGCGCGCCACTTCGGCGTCGGTCAAGCGGTTGCGTATGGGCAGCGACTCGAAGCTTTTGGATTCTTCGAGCAACTTCTTAAAACGCCGGCGGTCACGTGACGTGATGTCTACCACCTCAGCCAAGGCGTCTATGGTGGGTTCTAGCTCAGCGCTTTTGGAGGGTGTAATTTCCAGTGTGTAGGCTGAGTAGTTGCTAGCCAGAACGATGCCGTTGCGGTCCACAATCAAACCGCGGTTGGGCACGATGGGAACAATGGCGGTGCGGTTGCTTTCGGCCTGCGCACGCAGGTCAGCGTGGCGCCATACCTGCAAGTACACCAGGCGCAACAGCAACAAGAAAAAGCACAGCAACACCAAACCCGTGAACACCAGAATCCGGGTGCGAAACCGGTACAGGTCCGCCTCAACATTGCGCAGCTCCATGGTGCAGGTCTGGGCTACAAGGGGCGGTTTTCGTCCGGGTCGGGCGCCCTGCGCTGGGGGGCAAGCAGCATCCAACTCACCACCGGCCACAACAGCGCCTCCGCCACCGGCGCCAGCACCACCGACCACCCCGGAAAGGCGCCTCCAATGGTAGCGTTAAGCAAGAGCTCCACCGCGTGTGCCAGTGCAAACAAAGGAAACACCTGTACCGCCTGGTCGGGCAGGGTGAACCACAGCAATCGGCGGTGCGCCATGATGGCAAAGTAGCTTAGCGCCGTGTAGGCCATGGCATGCTGGCCCAGCAAACCGCCTTGGTGCACGTCCATCAACAGCCCGGCCACAAAAGCCGCAGCCATCCCCACACGCAGGGTTTGGTGCACGGTCCAAAACACCAAAACGATGGACAAGACATCTGGCGCCCAGGCCGCGCGCCCCCACATCAGCATATTGGCCAGCATATTGACCAGCAGCGCCAACAGCAAAGTCATCCACAAAAACGTCGGGTTCACGGGCATCAGCAGGCGCTGGCCGGGTCGCATGATCATCGGCGGCCTCCTGTCTTCGTGGGTTTGGGTGCCACCTCAGGTGCAGGGCGCGCCAGCTCGGTGCTGGCCACACGGTCTAACACCAACACATGGGCCGCGCCGGACACCAAGGCCAAGGGGACGCAGTAAATCCGCGCAAACACCGCGTCCGTGCGCCGCTCAATCTTTTCAATGCGCGCTACAGGCAAGCCCGCTGGGTACACGCCATCGACTCCGCTGGTGGTCAGCAAATCGCCCACCGCCACATCCGCATTGGCGGCCATATAGCGCAACTCCATGGCGTCGGCGTGGCTCGACGTTTCACCATAGGCTACGCCGCGCGCTCCGGTGCGCGCGTTAACCACGGGTGTCGCGTGGTCACGGTCGGTGATCAAGGTCACTTCGCTTACCAAGGGAAAGATGCGGGTAACCTGGCCCAGCACCCCGAGCTCATCGAGCACCGGCGCGCCCAAGCGCAAACCCTGCACCAACCCCTTGTCCACAACAACTTTTCGGCTATAGGGGTCGGCCGCGTCGTACAGCACCTGCGCGGCAACAGCGGTTTGCTCCAAGCGCTGCTGCAGTGCCAGCAACTCCCGCAAACGCTTGTTTTCAAGCTGCAACTGGTCGACCTGGTTGGCGCGCAGCGACTGCGCCGACAGCTTTTGCTGCAACTGGCCCCAGGTGGACTCATCAGCCATGAGAGACGCCGCACGGGTGTGCGCTGCCTGCGTCAGCGCCAAGGGTTGCATGGCCAGCCACTGCACCGGGTACAGCACGCTGGCGATGACGGAACGCACCGGCTGCATCATTTGGAAGCGCGCATCCGCCACCATAACCAACAAGGCCAGGGCGCTAAAGACTACCAGGCGCGACAGCGCCGATGGTCCCTGTCTGAAGAAAGGTGGGGGGTCTCTGCCCAGCGAAGCCAGTGCCATCGCTGCGTTGCGCGCTTATTCGCTGGTGAAGATCGAACCCAGGCGCTCCATCTGCTCCAGCGCAATACCGCAGCCGCGCACCACGCAAGTCAGCGGGTCCTCGGCCACCAGCACCGGCAAGCCGGTTTCTTCGGCCAACAGGCGGTCTAAGTCACGCAGGAGGGCACCGCCACCGGTAAGCATCATGCCGCGGTCGGCGATGTCGGCGCCCAATTCGGGCGGGGTTTGTTCCAGCGCGTTTTTCACGGCGGAGACGATGTTGTTAAGCGGGTCGGTGAGCGCCTCCAAAATCTCGTTACTCGAGATCGTGATGCTGCGCGGCACGCCTTCAGAGAGGTTGCGCCCGCGCACTTCCATCTCCTTGACCTCGGTGCCGGGAAAGGCCGA
>CAIYQF010000077.1 GCA_903928325.1 uncultured beta proteobacterium
CAGCACGTCCAGCGGCTCGGCCGGGTTGAACACCAGCCCGGCTTTCACGCCCTTGCTTTTGATGGCCTGGATGCTGCGGTGCACATGGCCTGCGGCGTCGGGGTGAAAGCTGATCAGGTCGGCCCCGGCCTCGGCAAAGGATGCGGCCAGCGCGTCCACCGGCGAGATCATCAAGTGCACATCCATCGGCACTGCCACGCCCGCCGCAGTTTTGGCGTGCGGTTTGAGTGCGCTGCAAATCATCGGCCCGAAGGTCAGGTTGGGCACGTAGTGGTTGTCCATCACATCAAAGTGAATCCAGTCGGCGCCAGCGGCGATGACGTTTTTCAGCTCCTCGCCCAGGCGGGCAAAGTCGGCAGACAGCAGGGAAGGGGCGATGCGGTAGTTCATAAGTCTGAACATACCCGATTTTCAGCGTTAGCATCACCCCATGCCCAAGCCAAGTCGCCCCTACCAGTTCCATGTCGAGGTACTCCCGCAGTACCTGCCCGAGCAATCGTCCCCCGAGCAAGGCCTGTACCTGTTCGCCTACACCATCACCATTCGCAACACCGGTCGGGTGGCGGCGCAGCTGATTTCGCGCACCTGGAACGTGAACGATGCCAACGGCCACAACGAAAAGGTCAGGGGCCTGGGCGTGGTCGGCCAACAACCGTTGCTCCAGCCGGGCCAAAGTTTTGAATACTCCAGTGGAACCCGCTTGCGCACACCCACAGGCACCATGCACGGCAGCTTTTTTTGTGTGGCCGAAGACGGCGAAAAGTTTGACGTCGACATTCCCATGTTTGTGCTCGACGCCCTGAGCAGCAGCGGCAGCGCAGACCAACGCACCTTGCATTAGCAGGGCCTTGCGCCATGGGCGAGTTTGACCTGATCCGACGGTTCTTCACCCGCGCCACGCCGCGCGCGGTGCTGGGCGTGGGCGACGACTGCGCGCTGCTGCAAAGTGCGCCGGGCATGCAAATGGCCATTTCGACCGACATGCTGGTGGCCGGGCGCCACTTTTTTGCCGACACCGACCCACAGGCGCTGGGCCACAAAGCCTTGGCCGTCAACCTGAGCGACCTGGCCGCCTGCGGCGCGCGGCCCCTGGCCTTTACGCTGGCGCTGGCCTTGCCCCAGGCCGATGAGGCCTGGCTCGCGCCCTTTGCCCAAGGCCTGCTGGCGCTGGCTGACGCCCATGGCTGCGAACTCATAGGCGGAGACACCACGCGCGGGCCGCTCACTATATGCATAACCGTGTTCGGCGAAGTGCCCGCGCGCGGCGCCAACCCGACTGCACCCACCAGCGCCTTGCTGCGCAGCGGCGCGCAGGCGGGCGACGATATTTATGTCAGTGGCACGCTGGGCGATGCGGCGTTGGCGCTGCGCGCTTTGCAAGGCACGCTGGTGCTGCCGACCGACGCACTCGCGGCGGCGCGCGTGCGCTTGGAGCGCCCCGAGCCGCGCGTGGCGCTGGGCCGAGCGCTACGCGGCGTGGCCAGCGCTTGCGCCGACGTCAGCGACGGCCTTCTGGGCGACCTGGGCCACATCCTGGATCTATCGGGTTTGGGCGCCGAAGTGGGCATGGACCGCGTACTGCCCCTGCTGGCCGCGCGCGCGCAGTTTCCCGCAGGCGCAGCGCAGTTTGACCAGCAATTTGGCGCAGCCACCGCGCAACAATGCGTGCTGGCAGGGGGTGACGATTACGAGCTGGTGTTTTGCGCCGCCCCGGCCCAACGCGCCGCTGTGGCGCAGGCCAGCGCGCACAGCGCCACGCCGGTCACGCGCATTGGGCATATGCAAGCCGCACCAGGCTTGCGCCTGGTGGACGGATTCGGACGCGCTGTGGCGCCGCAGTTCGCCTCTTTCGACCATTTTTCCGCCGCTCGCGACCGCCCCACATGAACCACCCCGAAACCGTCCAACCGTGCGACGCAGGCGCCACCCGCTTTGCCGCCCGACCAACCTTTCGCTTCATGGTGGCGCACCCGGCGCACCTGCTGGCACTAGGTTTTGGCTCGGGCCTGAGCCGTTTTGCACCCGGCACGGCGGGCACGCTGTGGGCCTGGGTGGCGTTTTTGGCACTTTCACCCTGGATGAACGACCTGCGCTGGGCGCTGTTTATCGGCGGCTCCATCCCATTGGGCTGGTGGGTGTGCACTGTGACCGCACGCAACATGGGCGTGCTTGACCCCAGCAGCGTGGTGTGGGACGAAGCGGTGGCCTTTTGGCTGATTTTGTGGCTGGTCATGCCCAGCGGCTTGCTGGGGCAACTGACGGCGTTTGCGCTATTCCGGTTTTTTGATGCGGTCAAACCCGACCCGGTCGGCTGGGCGGACCGCTTGTTCCACGGGGTGGACCCGGCAAGCGACCGCTGGGCCTGGGCCAAGGCGGGTTGGGGCATCATGCTCGACGACCTGGTGGCGGCTGCCTGCACCTTGCTGATCATTGCGCTGGGGCGGGCCTGGTGAGCGCGCCCGCGGCTCCCCTTTCGCACGACGCCGAGGTGGCGGCCCTGGTGGAGGGCTTGGCAAAGCGCCTGCTGGCTCAGGGCTGGATGTTGGCCACGGCCGAGAGCTGCACCGGTGGCCTGATCGCCGCCGCCTGCACCGAGCTGGCGGGGTCGAGCAACTGGTTTGAGCGCGGCTTTGTGACCTATTCCAACGCAGCCAAGGCGCAGATGCTGGGCGTAGATGCGGCGCTGATTGCCCGGCACGGCGCCGTCAGCCAGCCGGTAGCCCGCGCCATGGTGCAAGGCGCTGTGCAGCACGCCAGCGCCCAGGTGGCCTTGGCGGTGACCGGCGTGGCCGGCCCCGGCGGCGGCAGCGCCGACAAGCCGGTGGGCACGGTGTGGTTTGCCTGGGCTACGCCGGGCGGGCTGCACATCGAAGTGCGATGCTTTGCAGGCGACCGCGCGGCGGTGCGCCAGGCCACGGTACGCCACAGCCTGCGCTGCCTGCTGGAGCTGCTGCCTTTGGTGAGGTCCACGGCAGCATGAGCGCCGATTTTTGGTCGGGGTTTGCCACCAGCCTGGCGCTGATTGTGGCCATCGGCTCGCAAAACGCTTTTGTGCTGCGCCAAGGCATCTTGCGCCAGCATGTGGCCGCGCTGGTGGTTTTTTGCGCAGCGTCGGACGCGCTGCTCATCGTGGCGGGCATTGCGGGGGCCGGGGCGCTAGTGCAGGGCAGCCCGGTTTTCATGGAAGTTACCCGCATCGGTGGCGCCCTGTTTTTGGCCGCCTACGCGCTGCTGGCCGCGCGCCGGGCGCTGCAAGGCGGCGTGTTGGAGGCGCCAGACACTCCGGGGCAGACCCTAGGGGCGACGCTGGCGAGCTGCTTTGCGTTCACCTTTCTGAACCCGCATGTCTACCTGGACACGGTGGTGTTGCTGGGTTCGGTGGCCAACCAACGCGGCGACGCTGGACGTTGGTGGTTTGGCACTGGCGCGGCCCTGGCCAGCGGCGTGTGGTTCGCAGCCCTGGGTATTGGTGCGCGCTGGCTCCAACCGATGTTTGCGCACGCCCTGGCCTGGCGCGTGCTCGACGGCCTGATCGCCCTGGCGATGGGGTGCCTGGCGCTAATGGTATGGTTCAGCCCGCCCCCTGTGCCTGTTTCCCTCTGAAAGGACTGTCCATGCTGCTCAAGATTCTGCATTTTGTGTACCCCATGCGCTACCTGGCGTTCACGCTGTGCGTGCTGGGGTTCATCAGCTCGCTTCTGCTGTGGGCTAACGGTGGCCACCTGGCGCCGGTGCTGGTCTTGGGCTATTTGAGCGTGGTCGGGCTGCACGATCTGCTGCAAACCAAGCGCTCCATTCTGCGCAACTACCCCGTCATCGGCCACCTGCGCTTCATGCTGGAATTCATCCGGCCCGAGATTCGCCAGTACTTTATTGAGAGCGACAACGAGGCCGCGCCCTTTTCGCGTGCGCAGCGTTCGCTGGTCTACCAGCGCGCCAAGGGCGACTCGGACAAACATCCTTTTGGTTCGCAGATCGACGCGTATGCGAAGGGCTTTGAGTGGATGACGCATTCGGTTGTGCCCAGCACGGTGGAGAGCCACGACTTTCGCGTCACCATTGGCCAGGACACAGCTCAGCCCTACAGCGCCAGTGTGTTCAACATCTCGGCCATGAGCTTTGGCGCTTTAAGTGCCAACGCCATACAAGCACTCAATGCGGGCGCCAAGCGTGGCGGCTTTGCGCATGACACGGGCGAGGGTTCGATCTCGGTGCACCACCGCAAGCACGGCGGCGACCTGATCTGGGAGGTGGCCTCGGGCTATTTTGGCTGCCGCAACGAGGACGGCACCTTCAACGCCGACAAGTTCCAGGCCAACGCGCGGGACCCTCAGGTCAAGCTGATCGAGATCAAGCTCAGCCAGGGCGCCAAGCCCGGCCACGGCGGCGTGCTGCCCGGCCCCAAGGTGACGGCCGAAATATCCCAGGCGCGCGGCGTGCCCATGGGCGTGGACTGCGTCTCACCGGCCGCGCACAGTGCTTTTGGTACGCCACTGGAGATGATGCACTTCATCGCCCGGCTGCGCGGGCTCTCGGGCGGCAAACCCACGGGCTTTAAGCTCTGCATCGGCCACCCCTGGGAGTGGTTTGCCATGGTCAAGGCCATGCTGGAGACCGGCATCACGCCCGACTTTATTGTGGTGGACGGCACCGAGGGCGGCACGGGCGCGGCGCCCTTGGAGTTCATCGACCACATGGGAACGCCTCTGCAAGAGGGGCTGATCCTGGTTCACAACACCTTGCGCGGCGCGGGGCTGCGCGAGCGAATCAAGATTGGCTGCGCGGGCAAGGTCATCAACGCCTTTGACATTGCCCGCCTGATGGCACTGGGTGCCGACTGGTGCAATAGCGCGCGTGGCTTTATGTTTGCGCTGGGCTGCCTGCAAGCGCAAACCTGCCACACCGGCAACTGCCCCACGGGCGTTGCAACCCAGGACAAGGTACGCCAGCAAGCCCTGGTGGTGCCCGACAAGTCGGCGCGCGTGTACCACTTCCACCAAGAAACCTTGCACGCGCTCAAAGAGCTGGTGCAGGCCGCCGGGGTACAACACCCGAACGACATCACCGCCCACCACATCGTGCGTCGCACGGGTGACCACACGGTGGCCAGCCTGGCGCAAGCGCTGGTGCATGAGGTGCCCGTGGGCTGTTTGTTGGGCGCCAAGCTCGACGCGCTGCCCCTGCTCTACCAGCGCCACTGGGCGCACAGCCGGGCGCAGAGCTTCTCGCTGGCCTGAGCGCCAGGGCGGCCCAGACTCCAGCGGCGCCTAGGCCCGCTCCTGGGCCCGGATTTTTTTCAACAAGGCGGTGGTCGAATAGCCCGACACAAAAGGCAGCGCCAGCGCACGCCCACCCCAAGACTCCACCAAGGCGGTCTCAGGCAGGCGCGCCATGTCGTAGTCGCCGCCCTTGACCAAGATATCGGGCCGGATATCGCCAATCAGTGCTTCTGGCGTGTCATCGTCAAACCAGGTCACCAGGCTGACGGCCTCCTGGCCGGCCATCACCACGGCGCGGTCTTCTTGGGCGTTGAGTGGGCGGTCGTCGCCCTTGCCCAGGCGGCGCACCGAGGCGTCGGTGTTGAGCGCAACGATCAGGCTACCACCCAATGCGCGCGCCTGTGCCAGGTAGAGCACGTGACCACGGTGCAGCACGTCAAACACGCCGTTGGTAAACACCCAGGGGCGGGGAAGTTGCGCCAGCGCGGCGGCCAAGTCGGCGCGTGGGTAGATCTTGCGCAGCAGCGCGGGGGCGGGGAAGCTAGCGCTCATCGGGTGACTGGGCCATTGATCCGGCGCTCAGGCAGCAGCCGGACTGGGCGCCAGGCTGGCGGCCAGATCGCGCGCGATTTCCTTGCGGTATTTGTTGAGCTCTTGCACCGTGCCAAAGCTGCGTTCGAGTAGCAGGCTCATGTTGTGCAAGATGCGCTCAACAACCTTGGTCTCCCAGACGTCGTCAAACTTGATTTGCTGGTCCAGCCAGTGCTCCAGCCACTGTGGGTTGGGCAGGCGGCTTTGCACGGTGTCGTTGGGGAACAGGCTTTTGTTGACGTGCAGGTTGGTCGGGTGTAAGGCTTGGGCGGTGCGCCGCGCGCTGGCCATGAGCACGCCCACCTTGGCAAAAGCACCTTTGGCCTCCAGCCCGACGTTTTGAATGGCGCGCTTCATGTACTTCAAATACGCGCCGCCGTGGCGCGCCTCGTCCTGGCTGAGCTTGGTGTAAATGGCTTTGATGACCGGCTCGGTATGCCACTCGCTGGCGCGGCGGTACCAGTGGTTGAGGCGGATTTCGCCGCAAAAATGCAGCATCAGCGTCTCCAGCGCGGGTGCCGGGTCAAAGGTAAAGCGCACGTTGTGCAGCTCGGCCTCGGTGGGCA
>CAIYQF010000078.1 GCA_903928325.1 uncultured beta proteobacterium
ACCACGCGCGGCGCGCCAGCCAGGGCGCACTCTTCTTCAAACAGATGTTTTTCGATGGCATTCCAGCCTGGACCGCCAAAAGCCGTGGGCCAGGCATGGCCCAGCCAACCCTTTTTACCCAGGATCTTGCCCCAACGCTGCATGTCTTCGCGCGTCAGTTGCAAGGCGTTGTGCACTTTGTGCGAGATGTCGGCGGGCAGGTTTTCCCCCACCCAGGCGCGAATGGTTTCGCGGAATTTCTGTTCTTCAGGGGTGAAAGCCAAATCCATAGCGGGCGCTCCAAATAATCAATGCGGTTGAAGTCCAAGTCGAACTCCTCCGTTTTTAGCACGACCGTTCTTTTTTATTTGTCCGTCGTGCGACATTTTTCGATGTTCGCCGCTGAAGCCGGTGTGAACGCGACGCTTGCGATAATGCGTTCGCTATGCAAATCACGCCCCAACCCATCGTCATTCTTATTTCAGGCGGCGGCTCCAATATGGTGGCCATCGTGCGCGCTGCGCAAAAAGAGGCGTGGGAAGCGCGGTTCGGCGCGAAGGTGGTGGCAGTGATCAGCAACAAGCCCGATGCCGGGGGGCTGCGACTGGCGCGTGCACAGGGTATAGCCACCGAGGTGCTGGAGCACAGCGCCTACGCCAGTCGCGACGCATTCGACCAGGCGCTGGCCGCTGCCATCGCCCGTTACGACCAGCCAGAGCGGCCATGTTTGGTGGTGTTGGCGGGTTTCATGCGCATCTTGACTGCCAGTTTTGTGGCGGCGCACGCCGGGCGTCTGCTCAACATTCATCCTTCCCTGTTGCCGGCGTTTACTGGTTTGCATACCCACCAGCGCGCCATCGACGCAGGTTGCAAGTTTGGGGGCGCCACCGTGCACCAGGTCAGCGCGGAGCTGGATGCGGGGGCGATCCTTGAGCAGTCAGTGGTACCGGTGCTGGCGGATGACACCGCAGACACCCTGGCGCAGCGCGTGCTGGCCACCGAGCACCAGATCTATCCCCGAGCCATCCGGCACTGGCTGGCGCAGCGCCAAGCTCAGGCGGGCGAATCTTCCACCCGCTGAAACCGCACCTTGGGCACGCCGCCCACCTCCACAGTGCCTTCGAACATGGCCGCCGGGCGCACCCATAGCCCTTGCGCGCCGTAAAGTGCGCGGTACAGAGTCATGGGCTCCAGGGTCTCGCTGTGGCGCACGGTGTCGATCACTTGGTACAAGTTCCCCCTGTAATGGCGGTACAAACCGGGCGGCGTGCGCAGCAGCGGGGGTAGATTTTCTTCGCTCATGGGACAATGGCCTCTTATGCATCCAAAAGCTCTATTAGAAGCCTGCGCCGAGTTGATCCGGCTCACACTTAAGTTTGACCATCCCGCCGACGCCATCGTTTCCCGTTTTTTCCGCGACCACCGGGGCCTAGGCCCCCGCGAACGCGCCACGCTGGCAGAGACTGTTTACACAGTTTTGCGCAAAAAACTCCTGTTTGACCACTTTGCACCTTCGGGCAGCGGCCCCAAAGAGCGCCGTTTGGCGATTCTGGGTTTCTATGGCCCCGGCGAATTTTTGCGCAGTGCACTGACCGAGCAAGAGACGAATTGGCTCGACGCCTGCGAAAAGGTCACGCCCGCCGATTTGATGGAACGCCACCGCCACAACCTGCCGGAGTGGCTGGTGCAACCGCTCAAAGACCAGTTGGGTGACGAATTTTGGCCTTTGGTTGAGCAGTTGAACCGCGGCGCTGGGCTTGATTTGCGCGTCAACGACTTCAAAGCCAAGCGCGCCGACGTGCAAAAAGAGCTGGCCAAGGCCGGCATCAAGGCGGTTGCTACGCCGTATTCCCCCTGGGGCTTGCGCATCGCAGGTAAACCGGCGCTCAACAAAAGTGAAGGGTTTTTGCGCGGCGACTTTGAAGTGCAGGACGAAGGTTCGCAGTTGCTGGCCCTGCTGCTTGACGCCAAGCGGGGCGAAATGGTGGTGGACTTTTGCGCCGGTGCGGGCGGCAAGACCCTGGCCATTGGCGCTGCGATGCGCAGTACTGGGCGCCTGTATGCGTTTGACACATCGGCGCACCGGCTCGACTCCTTCAAGCCCCGTATGGCGCGCAGTGGTTTGTCTAATGTGCACCCTGCGGCGATTGCGCACGAGCGCGATGAGCGCGTCAAGCGCTTGTCCGGCAAGATTGACCGGGTGCTGGTCGACGCTCCGTGCACCGGCTTGGGTACTTTGCGGCGCAACCCGGACCTGAAATGGCGCCAAAGCCCGCAGGCCGTGGAAGAAATGGCCGTCAAGCAGGCGGCGATTTTGCAAAGTGCGTCGCGGCTGCTCAAATCCGGCGGGCGGCTGGTTTACGCCACCTGCAGCGTGCTGCCGCAAGAAAATGAGGACATTGCCGCCGCATTCTCTTTGGCCAACCCCGATTTCGAGCCGCTGGTGGCGGGCGAGGTGCTTAGCGGTCTGAAGGTCACGGACGCCGCATCGTTGTGCCAGGGCGGCGAAAGCGGCCAGTTGTACCTGCGACTGTGGCCCCAGCGCCATGCGACCGACGGATTTTTTGCGGCTGTTTGGCAAAAAAAGTGAGCCGAATTGCTGGTGTTGCTGTTTTTTGGCTGGAAATCGCAGTAAATAGTCACGAAGTCTTGCTCCGACTTTACAATATGTCGGCTTTTGCGGCGGCCACCGCTGCCGCAGGGCTGCCGTGGTTTTTAGATAACTTATAAAGAGACCCTTTAACTATGCTATTTGCCGATTCAACCGTGTTTAATGCGCTCCTCGAATGGCTGGCCCATGGTGCCCTGGCCTGGAGCTGGTGGCAAATTGTGTTGTTTGCGCTGGCCGTGACCCATGTGACCATGATCAGCGTCACCGTTTTCCTTCACCGCCACCAGGCGCACCGCGCTTTGGACTTGCACCCAATTGCTTCGCATTTTTTTCGCTTCTGGCTTTGGCTGACGACTGGCCAGGTGACCAAGGAGTGGGCGTCCATTCACCGCAAGCACCACGCCAAGTGCGAACAGCCCGATGACCCGCACAGCCCCCACGTGTATGGCATTCGTACCGTGTTGTTTCAAGGTGCGGAGTTGTACCGCGCCGAGTCGAAAAACAAGGAAACCATGGCCCGCTATGGCCATGGCACGCCAGACGACTGGATCGAGCGCAACGTGTACACCCGTTTTTCCTGGCAAGGCGTGGGGCTGATGCTGGTCATAGACCTGTTTTTATTTGGCGCGGCCGGCCTGTCGGTTTGGGCCGTGCAAATGGCTTGGACCCCCATCATGGCCGCGGGCATCATCAACGGCGCTGCCCACTACTGGGGTTACCGCAACTTTGAGGCGCCGGACGCCAGCACCAACATATCTCCCTGGGGCATCCTGATCGCCGGTGAAGAGTTGCATAACAACCACCACACCTACCCTACATCGGCCAAGTTGTCGGTCAAGCCCTACGAGTTTGATATTGGCTGGATGTACATCAGCCTGCTACAAATGGCGGGTTTGGCGCACGTGAAAAAGACGCCTCCCAAAGCCGCCTATGGGGATATTCGCCCTGTCGCTGACGAGAAAACCCTCGAAGCCTTGATCGCCAACCGCTACGAAATCATGGCTGGCTTTGCCAAGCAAATGCAACAAACCGTGCGCCAAGAACTCACCTCCATGAAGGCGCGCAGTGCAGATTCAAAAGTGTTGGCCGCCGCCAAGCGCTGGGCGCACCGGGATGTGGATAAAGTGCCTGCCTGGGCTGCTCCTGAGCTGGCCTTGGCCCGCGCGGCGTCTCCGGTGCTAGACAAAATGGTCACCATGCGCGAAGAGTTGCGCCAGTTGTGGCTCAATACGGCCGTGTCGCGCGAGCAACTCACGGTGGATTTGGCCGGCTGGTGCCGACGGGCAGAAGAAAGTGGCATCGCCGCTTTGCGCGATTTTTCAATGAAGTTGCGAGCTGCGCGCGTAGCCTAAAGCCCAGTGCAGCCCAAGCAAAAAGCCCGCAATTGCGGGCTTTTTGCTTGGG
>CAIYQF010000079.1 GCA_903928325.1 uncultured beta proteobacterium
CACTCGCTGGCGCGGCGGTACCAGTGGTTGAGGCGGATCTCACCGCAAAAGTGCAGCATCAGCGTCTCCAGCGCCGGGGCCGGGTCAAACTCAAAACGCACCTTGTGCAGCTCATCCTCGGTGGGAACCAGCTCGGGCCGAAAGCGCCGCAGGTATTCCATGAGCACGAGGGCGTGCTTTTGCTCTTCAAAAAACCAGATGGACATAAACGCCGAAAAATCGCTGTCGCCCTGGTTGTCGCGCAAAAACATTTCGGTGGCCGGCAGCGCAGACCACTCGGTGATCGCGTTCATCTTGATGGTGGTGGCCTGCTCGTCAGTGAGCGCACTGGGGTCAAAGCTGTCCCAAGGAATGTCGCGCTCCATGTCCCAGCGGACCGATTCCAATTGCCTAAAGAGTTCCGGATAAAGCATATCAACCTTTCAAACTGCGCCGATTTTAGGGGACACCCCGTTCACAAGCCCCTACAACCCACGCCCAAGCTGGCCAATAAAAAGACCAATTGATACATATTGTGACTGGTCGGTCGCTTAAATACCGTATAGTTCAGAATATATGGACGCCACCGCATGAAAATCGCAATTGTGGGCTCGGGAATCGCCGGTCTAGCCGCAGCACACCGCTTGCGAGGCCAGACCGATATCAGCCTTTTTGAGGCCGGGAGCTACTTTGGTGGCCATACCCATACCGTGGACGTAACTCTGGACACACCCCAGGGTCCGGTTACCCACGGAGTGGACACAGGTTTCTTGGTGTTTAACGAGCGCACCTACCCGAACCTGATTGCGCTTTTTGCCGAGTTGGGGGTGCAAACCGCGCCGTCCGACATGTCCTTTTCGGTCCAGGTGCCCGCCAGCAGCCACCATGCTCAGGTGGAGTGGAGCGGGGCATCGCTCAACGCGGTGTTTGCCCAGCGGCGCAACCTGGTCAATCCGCGCTTTTGGCGCATGCTGCGTGACGTGCTGCGCTTTAACCGCCTGGCCACCGACATCGCGCTGCGCGACGCCGAAGGCGAGCTGATGCAGCCGCTGCAAGACTTTTTGCAAACCCACCAGTTCTCACCCGAATTCACCCATTGGTACTTCTTACCCATGCTGGGCTGCATCTGGAGCTGCCCGACAGCACAAATGCTGGAGTTCCCCGTGGCAACCATGATCCGGTTTTGCCACAACCATGGCCTGATCCAAATCAGCAACCGGCCGCAATGGCACACCGTGGCCGGTGGCGCGCGCCACTATGTGGACAAAATCATCGCCGGTATTGCCGACAAGCGGCTCAACTGCCCGGTGCAACAAATTCGCCGCGACGCACAAGGCGTGTGGGTCAGCAGCCAGGGGCAAACCGAGCACTTTGACAAAGTGGTCATCGCCACCCACAGCGACCAGGCGCTGGCGCTGCTAGGTGACCCCAGCGGGCAAGAGCGCGCCGCGCTGGGCGCCATTGGCTACCAAGCCAACGTGGCGGTGCTGCACACCGACGCGTCGGTGCTACCTCTGCGCAAGCGCACCTGGGCGGCATGGAACTACGAACGCTCGCCAACCCTGGCATCGCAAGGGTTTGAGGGCAGCCAGCGCGTCTGCCTGCACTACCTGATCAACATGCTGCAGCCCATTCCCTTTGCTCAGCCGGTGGTGGTGTCGCTTAACCCGCTGCACGACATGGCCCCGCAGCATGTGCTGGCCCGGTTTGATTACGCGCACCCGGTTTTTGACCTGGCCGCCATCCGCGCCCAGGCTGATGTGCCCGCCCTGCAGGGCCAGCGCCACACCTATTTTTGTGGTGCCTGGACGGGCTATGGCTTCCATGAAGACGGCCTCAAGTCGGGCCTGGACGTGGCGGCGCGCTTGGGTGCGCTGGTGGGCTTGCGCGCAGCATGAGCACAGCCCTGGCGCCAGACAAGGACCGCACCCAGGCCCTCTTGGGCTTTGGCCAGGTGCGCCATGTCCGACTCAAACCCACACGCCATGCCTTTGTTTACCGCAGCTACTTTCTCATGCTGCCCATGCGCAGCTTGCAACTGGCGGGGGCCAGCCCCTCGCCGCTGCCGCGCAACCGCTTTGCCCCTATTAGCTTTTACGACCGGGACCACGGTGACGGTCGCGGCCCCGAGGCTGGCGGCGCTCTGGCCTGGCTGGATGAACTATTGGCCAATGAAGGCGTGGCGGACGCCAACGGCGAAGTCTGGCTGCATTGTCTCCCGCGCGTATGGGGCTTTGCATTCAAACCGGTGAGCTTTTGGTACTGTCACCGCACCGACGCCAGCTTGCGGGCCATCGTGGTCGAGGTAAACAACACCTTTGGTCAGCGCCACTGCTACCTGCTCGACCCGGTGCGCTTTGGTGCCGAACTGCATGCCGACAAGGTGTTCCACGTCTCGCCGTTTTGCCCTGTGGAGGGCGGCTACCGCTTTCGCTTCATGGTGGACGCCGCGCGCGTGCGCACCGTGGCCCGCATTGACTACGACGATGCGCTGGGCCCGGTGCTGCAAACCAGCGTCAGCGGCATGCTCGAACCCATCACG
>CAIYQF010000080.1 GCA_903928325.1 uncultured beta proteobacterium
CAGCAGCTCGCCGCCTGCGGCCTGCACCCTGACGCCCCCCCCGTATGGCAAAGCCAGCGCAGTGCGCTGTACCAGCAGGCGCTGCAGCAACTGCGCGCACGCGGCCTGGCCTACGCCTGCACCTGCTCTCGCACATCCATTGCCGCCGCCCTGGGCGTCCGCGGCGTGGTGCACACCCGCCACACCGAACTGGTCTACCCCGGCACCTGCCGCAATGCGCCGCACCACAGCACCTCAGGCCCGGTCGCCTGGCGCCTACGCACCGACCTGGGGCCGCTGCCGCCGGGCCCCGTCGCTTGGACCGACCGACAACTGGGCCCCCAGCACCAGGACGTAGCGCAGCAGGTGGGCGACTTTGTGCTGCAGCGCGCCGACGGCTGCACCACCTACCAACTGGCCGTGGTGGTGGACGACGCGGCCCAAGGCGTGACCCACGTCGTTCGCGGCCAAGACCTGGCAGACAACACGGCGCGCCAACGGTGGCTCCAAGCCTGCCTGGGCCTGCCGACACCCCAGTACTGGCACACGCCACTGGTGCTGGGCAGCAATGGCGAAAAGCTGTCCAAACAAAACCGCGCCCAGGCGCTGGATCCAGCGCGTGCGCTGAGCGATCTCAACCAAGCCGCCTGCGTGCTGGGTTTGCCACCCCAGAACGGATCGATCAGCCAAGCCCTGGCCGCCTGGACGCAGGACGCCCGCGCGCAGTTGACTTAGGGGCCCGACGCGCAAAGCCCTGTAAAGAATCCCCTTTTAGCGATTGAAAGGCGTAGACTGAATCCCTTAGACGGACACAGTACATAACAAGAACGTTGGAAGCGAAGGAGTTCGCCATGAGACAAAGACCTCTGCGCACACCATGGTCGCGCCTGGCCATGGCAGTGCTTGCCGTGTTGGCATGCACGGCCGTGCTGGCCGAAGACACAAAACCCACCAAGCCCTTCAAAATCATTGACGCTGAGTGCGAGGCGACCGCCAGCGAGTCCTCTGCCACAGGCCTATTCGTGTGCCAGTACGCGTGCAATGACACCGACCACACCAAGGTATCGGTGGTGTACAACACCTCGGGGTCGGGCCAATGCCGCACGCCGATCAAAAAGAAGATCAAGCAGTACATCAAATAGGTCTTGCTTGCCGGGGACCTAAAATTCGGGTGAATGACCCCCGAATTCCCTAGCCTGCCCCCCACCCCATCCGCCAACGAGTCGGCGCCCACGCCCTACCTGCGTGGCATCAAAAGCTTTGTCAAACGCGCCGGCCGCATGACGTCGGGCCAAACCAAGGCGGTTGACGCACTGGGCCCGCAGTTTTTGCTGCCCTACCAAGACCATTTGCTGGACTGGAATGCCGTTTTTCCCCCTGTGCCCAACGAGGCGGCTGGCGTAACGCACCCGCTGGTGCTGGAAATCGGCTTTGGCATGGGCGAGGCCACGGCGCACATCGCCAGCGTCCTGCCCGAGACGCGCTTTTTGTGCTGCGAGGTACACGAGCCCGGCGTGGGCGCCCTGCTCAAACGCATAGGCGAACAAAACCTGCCCAACATCCGCATCTGCGCGCATGACGCCGTGGAGGTGATAGACCACATGCTGCCGCTGCACAGCCTGGACGGCGTGCACATCTTCTTCCCCGACCCCTGGCACAAGACCCGGCACAACAAGCGCCGCCTGATCCAGGTGCCCTTGATCGCCAAGCTGGCGCAGCGCCTCAAGGGGGGCGGCTACCTGCACTGCGCCACCGACTGGCAGCCTTATGCGGAACAAATTTTGGAAGTGCTCAGCGCCGAGCCTGCGCTGCGCAACCGCGCCGCTGCCGCCCACCCCGAACTGCTGGGCTACGCGCCCAAGCCGCACTACCGGCCGCTGACCAAGTTTGAAAACCGGGGCATCAAACTCGGCCACGGCGTGTGGGATGTGGTGTTTGAACGCGTTTAAACCACGCGGCGCCAAGGCCGCCCGCCGCTGGTGAAATTTCCGCACACGCCCCCCTTGCGCGACGGCGTAGGCCCCAGCAGCGTGGTGCTACCGCTCGGACCTTGGCCCACGGTGCTCGATTTTTTGGTGGAGCGCTTTGCGGGCGTAGCGAAATCGCAATGGCTGGCGCGCCTGCAAACGGGCGCGGTGAGCGACGACCGGGGCCGCACCCTGAGCGCCGACACAGGTTATACGGCGGGCTTGCGGGTCTACTACTTTCGCGCCCTACCGCCCGAGCCCAAAATTCCTTTTGACGAAGTGGTGCTGTACCAAGATTCGCACCTGCTGGTGGTCGACAAACCGCATTTTTTGCCGGTCATGCCCTCGGGTAAATACCTGCAAGAAACCGTGCTGGTGCGCCTAAAAAATAAGCTGGGCCTGAGCGACCTGGTGCCCATCCACCGCATTGACCGCGACACCGCTGGCTTGGTGCTTTTTTCGGTCAACCCCGCCACGCGCGACGCCTACCACGCGCTGTTTCGCAATCACCAGGTGGCCAAAACCTACCAGGCCATAGCGCCCTGGAACCCCGCCCTGCCCTGGCCACTGCGCCGCCAGAGCCGCATCGCCGAGAGCGCGCACTTTATGCAGCAAACCGAGGTGGACGGCCCGCCCAATGCGATCACCCTGATCACACCCCTCGAAAATTGGGGCGGATGGGCGCGCTACCAGCTAGAACCCGTCACAGGCCAGCGCCACCAGCTGCGCGTGCACATGGCGGCCCTGGGGCTGCCACTGGTGGGCGACGGCATTTACCCCGTGCTCACACTCGAGGGCAGCGCCGACTACGCGCAGCCGCTGCAACTGCTGGCCCAGGCGATTGCGTTTACCTGCCCGGTAAGCGGGCGGGCGATGCGGTTTGCGAGCCAGCGTGTGCTGCGGCCCCTGAGGGAACTGACGGGGTGAACAGGGGGTGGCAAACCCCGCCTCCCCCATAGCGCGCAGGACTGCGTTTGGTCGCACTTCTAGTTTATGAAAGGCGCCAACGGCAGCCAGGGATACAACATCAAATTGCCTGCGTGCTGGAACACGGGGCTTTCTACGGGCCCGCTGGGACGCAAGCCAAACTCAGATCGCTTGCTGTCGCCATAGGTATAAAAAAGCTGGTCGCGGCTGTCGCGATAGTAGGTGCGCCCGTCGCTGGCAATCAATATCACGTCGGTTCCCAGATCGGCGTGGCCGACATGGACCGCTGTCACGCCCAGCCGTTCGCCCGATGCGCTGCCAGTGCCGCCAGCGGCTGGCCGCACCTCTTGCAGGTATCCATCCACCAGTATGGGGAAAACCAAGGGGTTTTTCTCCAACGTTCCGTTTATCACTAGACCCACCGCCATAAAAGCGACCAATCCAACCACGGGCCGCCGGCTCTCAAAATGCCTTGTGGCATAACGAAAGGCGTAGCAGGCAAATGGGAGCGCCCAAAAATAGGCGGTTACGCCGTAGTTGAGCGCACCGCTGGCCATCATCGCAAACGACAGGTAGAACATCCAAGTGGCAAATTTGGACGGCGGTGGCCGCGGCAACTCCGTACGGTCAAGCCGCATCGCGCGGCACCAACTTGACTTGCAAATCACAGCCCATGGCCTCGGCGTACTTTTTGAGCGTTGCCAGCGACGGTGCGCGCCGGCCTGCAGACCCGAGCCGGGAGATTGCGCTTTTGGTGGTGCCCATGCGTTCGGCTACGGCGTCTTGGGTGAGACCCGCTTTGGCGCGCGCACCCAGCATTTGGCTGGCCAAGGTGTATTCCAGCTCAAGCCCTGCGTACGCCTCACTAAAGCCCGGCCGAAGCTTTGCCCGCGCAATGAATTGGGCGTGATCGTGGGCAATGGGTTCGAATTTCAAGTCAGCCATAGAGCACCTCCTTAAGACGCTTGCGCGCCAGATTGAATACCGTGTCGGGCGTTTGTTGCCGCCGCACCCAAGCCTCATTCCCCACCGTCATGCACCGCCTCATACAGCGCCTTGATCGACTGGCCGTTAAAGCTCCAATTTGGCGAGGGTTGCAGCGGATAGTCGTCGGGCAGGCCCAGCACGGCGACGCGGGTGAAGACGCAGACGATTTGGCACGGGATGGGGTCGGTCATAGCTTGGCGCAAGGTTTTTGGGGTGCGGAATGTCCAGTTGCGCAAAAGCTTGGTGATGGTCTACCCTGCTACAGCGTTCGTCATCTTCCCGTACAAGCCAAACAAAAACGCCACCCGACTCGCGTCGTCGGGCGGGCCTCTGTAGGCGTAGGCGGCGTCTACGGCTTTGTCGAGGTGGTGGTGGGCTTTGGTCAGGGCGGGCGGCATGGCCAGGGGGTCGTAGAGGTCGGCAAGGGAGGCTTGGGGGAAACTGGCACGGGCGTCTAAGACGGCTTGGGCGGCGGCTTCGATGGCGGCGCGCTTTTTCTGGCTGGCGGCTTGGGCGGGCGTGGGGCGGGTGGCGTTTTCAGTGCCGTGTTCGGTGGCGGGAGGCTCGGGCAGGTCGGGCCAGGGGAAGTTGTTGTAGACGATATTGGCGGAGTAGCGGTAGTCGCTCTTCAAGCGCCCGCATGTCACGCGCATCCATGCGTTGTGCATGGTGCTTGCCATGATGCCGAAGTGGAAAAGGCTGGCGTCGGGTATGGAATAGACGAGGTTGCTAATGATGGTGTCGGGCGTCAAAAAGCCGATGGGCACATAGTCACGCCGCTCCGAGGACACGCTGGGAACCAAAAGGAAGTTCGATTGAGGTTGGCGGATTTTTTGGAACAGCGTTGGCGTTTTGGCGTCAGCCTTCGTCTGCTTGTCAGAATTCGCCGAGCGCATTGCCTTGACTGCCTGAACCCGCGCCAGCACCCGCGGCATTCTCACCAGCACTTCCGGCGGGCAATTCACCAGCCAAAGGCAATAGCGTTCTTTTCCGTTGATGAATTCCTCAGCCCCGACGAAGGGACGAATCCATTGCGCGACCAGTGGCTCTTGCAAAACCAATTGATCGCGCTCTTGCGCGTCAAGTAACAGGTTCCCGCCGTCGGTGGGTTTACTTCCATTGACCATGGCGCTCACCGCCGAGAGCGGAACACTGCGCTTGGCCAAAACCACATCCGGCGCATCCACCAAATACGGATTGATGTTTCCCGCCGCTACCGCCACCGGCTCGCCCTTGTTGTCCGGGTAATTGAATATCTTCTTGCCCGGCAAATCATCGGTTCCAAATCCGACGATGACGCAATGCACCGCCGCCACGCCCTTGGCGTCGTTACTCCACTGAAACGTGC
>CAIYQF010000081.1 GCA_903928325.1 uncultured beta proteobacterium
CCGATCTGCGCGCACGCACTTTGCCAGCATCGCGAATCTTGCACATTGCCGCATCAACCCGTTGCACGGCTTGCAGCAGCTGAGCCTCACCTCCGTCCGGGCAACCCAGCAGGTAGCTCTGCCCCATGATTTGAACTTCAAGTTGCTTCATAGTCCGTCAGCGTGGGGGCCAGTGGGATTTGCCTCAGCCGTGTCGGCGTGGGCGGCGTTTGAGGGAAGACGGTCGAGCAGGGCGTCGATGCGCGCGCGCGCTGCGCCCAGGCGCGATTTGAGCGAATCGCGTTCCTGGCTCAGGGTGTCTACTTGGCGCGTGAGCAGGGCATTGGTGCGTTGAAGCTCTTCATAACGCACCAGTAGCCGCTCGACACGCTCGGCTATTTGGTCGGTGGTGTTGGCTGGCTGCATGGCGAGTGCATTGTAGGTTGCCTGGCCCCAGGGTTGGCCAATGGCGCACACCAGGGGCCTACAATGGCGCCTGTTGGTGCTCGCACCGTGGTTCACACGGAGCAGTTCAACGGGAAGCAGGAGGGAAAAGCTGTGCAACAGCCCACCTAACCTGCGCTGCCCCCGCAACGGTAAGTGGCCAGATCGTCCCGCGTACTTCGCGTGCCGATTTCGCCCCCATCACTGCCACTGAGCGCCCTGAACAAGCGCTTGGGAAGGCGATGGGGGTCGCGCCATCAGCCCGGATACCGGCCAATAAAGTGGTTGCACGCCTGCGTGCAACTGTGACGCCCATGCGCTGTCGGGGAAGACGGCGAGGGTTTTATTGATGGTCTTCTTCCTATGAAAACTGGTATTTTTAGTGCGCGCTTGGCCGTGATTCCTATGGCCGTGGCTGTGGCTTTTTTTTCTACTTCGGGTGTTGCGCAAACGGCAGATGGCTCCACGGCCTTGCAGCAGGTGGTGGTCACGGCCATGCGGGTTGAGCAGCCGCTGGCCGACGTCTTGTCGTCGCTGACGGTCATTAGCCGCAAAGACATTGAGCGATCGCAGGCGCAAAGTCTGGCTGATTTGCTGCAAGGCGAGGCCGGCTTTGAATTCGGTCGCAACGGCGGACCTGGTGCGGTCACTTCGTTCTTTTTGCGCGGGCAGGACAGCATCAACACCGTCATGCTGATCGATGGCATACGCGCCCCGGTAGACCAAATTGGCTCCTTGCTGGTGATTGATATCCCGATTCAGCAGATCGAGCGCATTGAAATATTGCGTGGTAATGCCAGTGCGCTGTACGGCGACGCGGCCGTGGGTGGCGTCATCAGCATCACCACCCGATCGGGCGTCGGAGTACCCAAGGCCTATGGCTCGGGGACCTTGGGCGCGCGAAACACCCGCGAGTTGCTGCTGGGCTACGCTGGGGAGTCCGATGGCTACCAGCTCAACTTCAACCTCGGAAGTGCCACCTCAGACGGTTTTTCGGCCATGAACAGCCAGCAAAGGACGGCCGCTAATCCGGATAACGATCCATACAAAAATGCGTTTGCGGCATTGCGCCTAGACAAAAAAGTGGCGCCTGACTTGGCCTGGGGTTTGCGCGTGAAGGCCAGTGTTGCCTCGTCCGATTACGACGACCAGTACGGTGCACCGACCGATGTCGACGTGTTAAAGAAGTACGCGCAAAACGTGGGCGCCTACGTACGCCGCACCCTCACCGACGACTGGACCAGTACGCTGGACGTTTCGCTTTCCCAGTTGCGTTACGAAGATTCGAAAAATGGTGTTTTGTTTGCCGCAGGTGACTACTCGTACAAAAACGGCCTGTCCTCCGGCAATCAGCGCGCAGTGCGCTGGTCCAATACCTACCAAACCGCAGCCGATACGCTGCTGAACTTTGGCCTGGATTCATCGCAGGCCAGCTACACCGGCGAAGGCGACAATGCCTACGACATGCGCAAAACCAGCCTGGGCTACTACGCCGGCGTGACGCAAAGCCTGGGCAAAGTCACGCTGCAGGGCAACCTGCGAAACGACCACTTGGTGACGGAAAACACCGCGTCGGGCACGACCGGGCGCAGCGACCAGTCGGCCACATCAGGTCTGTTGGGCCTGGGGTACCGCATCGATGCGCTGTGGAAGTTGACTGGATCGGTATCCACCGGATTTCGGGCGCCCACGGCCTATGAAGTGGCAGCCACCCCGACGGTTAAACCGGAGTTTCACCACAGCCAAGAGGTGGGCGTGTCCTACGCCGACGGCACAACCTACGCGCGCGCCGTGTATTTTGAAACCCGCACCGACGACGCCATCACATCCGACGACGGTTGGCCTGAGACCTACAGCAACATCGGCCGCACGCAAAACAAGGGCATAGAGGCGACGCTCCAAACGCAATGGTGGGGCAATCGCGTGCGCTTTTCCGTGGTATCCCAGGACCCCAAGAGCCTGAGCACCGGTTTGGCACTTGCGCGCCGGGCCCGCAACTACGGCAGCATAGACGTCTCACGCATGGTGGCTGGCTGCGAGTTGGGTGCCAAGGTCTACGGTGCGGACCAGCGCAATAACAGCGCCTATGACAGCGTGGTCTTGGCCGGTTACAGCCTCTGGTCGTTCTACGCCAGCAAGGCCATCGACAGCGAATGGACCGTGCGTGCGCGGGTCGACAATGCCTTTGACCGCCAGTACCAGCTCGCCTACGGTTACAACACGCCGGGCGCAGGTGCTTTTGTAACCCTGCAATACCAGCCTAAATAGGTTTATGCCCGATCTGCCACCCACAGCGCACCGTCTGACCGACTGGGTCCGCTATCCCAAAGCGGTTCTCGCCTGGGCGGTCGGGGTCTTGGCCTTGTGGTGCGCGGTGTCCGCGCAGGCGGAACCACCTGGCGCCACGGTAGTGGACGACCGGGGTACGGTGGTGCCGCTCCAGCCAGTGCCCCGGCGCATCGTGAGCCTCTTGCCATCGTTGACGGAATCGGTCTGCGCCTTGGGCCAGTGCGCCAAACTGGTGGGCGTGGACCGTTACTCCAATTACCCGACCAGCGTGCAACAGCTTACGCGCGTTGGTGGCGGGCTGGACCCGAACATCGAGGCCATCGTCGCGCTTAAGCCTGACCTGGTGCTGGTAGCCAGCTCGGCGCCCGGTACCGAACGCCTGCGCGCCCTGGGCCTGCGGGTGGCGGCGCTCGAACCCAAAGACTACGCCAGTGCGGTGCGCGTGCTCGGCACGCTGGGGCAACTGCTGGGCGTGGACATGGCCAGCGCAGTGGTGCAGACGATGGAAGCTGACATGCGCGCCGCCGTAGCGCAAGTGCCCGCCAGCGCGCGCGGTAAGCGCGTGTACTTTGAAGTGAGCCCCGGCCCTTATGCGGCCAGTGCGTCGTCGTTTTTGGGCCAAACGCTGGAGCGTCTGGGCTTGCAAAACACCGTGGCGGGCAGCCTGGGGCCTTTCCCCAAGGTCAACCCCGAGTTTGTAGTTCGGGCGCAGCCCGATGTAATCATGGTCGGCGACAGCAACGCCGACACCATGCAAAGCCGCCCCGGCTGGTCCAGCCTGACGGCGCTGCGGGCGCGCCGCGTCTGCGCGTTCAGCAAGGACGAGGCCGATCGCTTGGTGCGCGCCGGCCCGCGCATGGCCCATGGCGCGGCGCTGGTGGCGCGCTGCTTGCAAACTGTCTATGGCGCGGCCCCGGCGAGGGCTGGCAACCAGGTGGGCGCGCCATGAAGCAGTGGATGCGCCAACGCCCCTTGGCGCTTGCCGCCGGCTTGGCCTTGTTGTCGCTGTTCTTGCTGGGCTTGGGCGCCTGCGTAGGCAGCACCGGCTTGCAAAGCGTGCGCGAGGTCTGGAGCGACGATGTGTCCCGGCAAATCGTCTGGGACATTCGCCTGCCGCGTAGCGCCGGCGCTTGGGCTGCCGGAGCCTTGCTCGGCCTGGCCGGGGCGGTGGCGCAGGGCCTGTTTCGCAATCCGCTGGCCGACCCGTATTTGCTGGGCAGCGCCGCTGGCGCCTCCTTGGGCGTGTGCGTGGCCTTGGCGCTCATGGGTGCGTCACCCGTTGCCGTACCCTGGGTGCTGCAACTCGGCACCACCGGTGCGGCCTTTGTGGGTGCCACGGCTGCGGTGCTGTTGACACTGGCGCTGGCGCGTGGCGTACAGCAGACGCTGCGCCTGCTGTTGGCCGGGGTGGTGGTGGGCGTGGTGTTGGGCGCGGCCAGCTCCTTGGTCTTGCTGGTGCAACCACAGCTCATGCAGGCCATGCAGGGCTTCATGCTGGGCAGCACCGCGCTGGTGGGCTGGGACGCTTGTGTGCTGATGCTGGGCGGCTGGTGTGTTTGCATGGCGCTGGCCTGGGGCCTGAGCCCGGTACTCGACGGCTTATCGCTGGGTGAGAACACGGCGCGCAGCCTGGGCTTGCCGGTGTTGCCCATGCGCATGGTGCTGGTGCTGGTGCTGGCGCTGGCCACAGGCACCGCAGTGGCGCACACCGGGCTGATTGCTTTTGTGGGTCTGGCTGCGCCGCACCTGGTGCGCGCCATGGTTCGTGCGCGCCATGCGCACCTGGTGCTCTTGTCGAGTTGGATGGGCGGTGCGCTGCTGCTGGGCGCGGATGTGTTGGCGCGCAACCTGCTGGCGCCCCAAGAGCTGCCTGTTGGCGTGTTGACCGCCGTGTTGGGTGGCGGTTACTTGCTGTGGCTGATGCACCGTCAAAACCCTGCGCCCGAGGGGGCCAAACCATGAAGACAGTGCTGCCCCCGCTGGCGCTCAGCGCCCGAGGCATTGGTGCCCGCTTGGGCGTGACCCAAGTGCTCGATGGCCTGGACGTGGACATTGCCGCCGCGCGCTGGACCAGCATCGTCGGGCCCAATGGCGCGGGTAAGTCCACCTTGCTCAAGGTGCTGGCTGGCTTGATTGCGCACACGGGCGTGGTGCACTTGCAAGACCAGCCCCTGGCAGCTTGGCCGTTGCGCCAGCGCGCGCAGCAGCTCGCCTGGCTGGGCCAGAGCGAAGGCGCGGGCGACGATCTGACGGTTTGGGACGTGGCGCTCTTGGGGCGCCTGCCGCACCAGGCCTGGCTGAGCAAGCCCGGCGCCGCAGACTATGCCGCGGTAGAGCACGCCCTGCGCCAGACACAGGCTTGGGACTGGCGCGAGCGCACGCTGGGTCAGCTCTCGGGCGGTGAGCGCCAGCGCGTGCTGCTGGCGCGTGCCCTCAGCGTGCAGGCGCCGGTGCTGCTGATGGACGAACCGCTGATCAACCTGGACCCGCCGCACCAAGCCGACTGGCTGCACATCGTGCGCGGTCTGGTAGCCCAGGGGACCACAGTGGTCAGCGTGCTGCATGAGATTTCCATGGCCTTGCATGCCGATGCGCTGGTGGTGATGGCGCAGGGCCGCATCACCCACCAAGGCGCCTGCGCGGACCCGGCCAGCCACCGGGCGCTGGAGCAGGTGTTTGACAGGCGCATTGCCATCCACGCGGTGCAGGGCCAGTGGGTAGCGCTGCCCCGCGCGCCTGACGCGCTGCCCATGCCATGACGGCCAAATGCGTCATGGTTCTGGGCACCACCAGCGGCGCGGGCAAAAGCTGGCTCACCACCGCGCTGTGCCGCTACTACGGCCGCCGGGGCCTGAAAGTGGCTCCCTTCAAAGCGCAAAACATGAGCAACAACGCCCGCGTGGTGGCCGCGTGGCCCGGTGCGACAAGCGACGGCGTGCTGGACGCCGAAATCGGCAGCGCCCAGTACTTTCAGGCCCTGGCCGCACGCGCCGAGCCTGACGTGCGCATGAACCCGCTGCTACTCAAGCCCGAGCGCGACACCCATAGCCAGGTGGTCTTGCTGGGGCGGGTCAGCACCGCCTTGTCCGACATGCCCTGGCGCGAGCGCAGCAGCCACGTCTGGCCCGCCATTGCCCAGTCGCTGGACGCGCTGCGCGCCGAAAACGACGTGGTGGTGATGGAAGGTGCGGGCTCGCCCGCCGAGATCAACCTCTCCAGCAGTGACATCGTCAACATGCGCGTGGCCTTGCACGCCCAAGCGGCCTGCCTGTTGGTCACTGACATCGACCGGGGTGGCGCGTTTGCCCATTTGTACGGCACCTGGGTGCTGCTGCCAAAGACCGAGCGCGCGCTGATCAAGGGCTTTGTGCTCAACAAGTTTCGGGGCGATGCCGCGCTTTTGGCACCGGGGCCGCAAATGCTGCAAGACCTAACCGGCGTCCCCACCGTGGCCACGCTGCCGATGTGGTGGCAGCATGGTTTGCCCGAAGAAGACGGGCTGTTTGACGACCGCAGCCGGGCGCCGGGCGCCGTGCGCACCACGGTGGCGGTGATTGCTTACCCGCGCATCAGCAATCTAGACGAATTTCAGCCACTCAAAAACATACCCGGCCTGCGCCTGCAGTGGGTGCGCAGCCCGTCCGAACTAGCTGGCTTGGCCCCAAGTGACTGGATCATCCTGCCGGGCTCCAAAAACACCAGTGGCGACCTGGCCTGGCTGCGCAGCCAAGCACTGGACCACGCAGTGGCCGCGCATGCGGCAGGCGGTGGCGCCGTATTAGGCATATGCGGTGGCCTGCAAATGCTGGGTGAGGCGCTGATGGACCCGCACGGCATTGACGGCAACGCGCCGGGCCTGGGGCTGCTGCCACTGGTGAGCGTGTTCGAAGCCGAGAAAACCGTGTGCCGCACGGTCAGCCGGTTTCAAACGGCGCTGCCAGCGGTGACTTCTCCTTGGCAAGCGCTCGACGGTGTGGCGGTAAGGGGCTACGAAATCCACCACGGACAAACCCAAACGCAGGCCGCCTTGCTTGCGCTGGGCCATCAGGCACATGCGGTGCTCGCCAACGGCCTGGGTTGGCAAAACGCGATGGGCAACGTGATGGGTATTTACCTGCACGGCCTGTTTGAAGATGGCGCCGCCTTGCAGGCCCTGTTTGGCAGCCATTTGTCCGCTCCCGTGCCGACGATGGAGTCGGTGTTTGATGGCCTGGCGGATTTTGTGGGTGCCCATTTTTCGCCTGGTGTGCTCGACGGGTTGATCGCCTGAGTGCACCTGCTTTCGCCCTGGGCGTCCTGCAGTCCATGCGCCTAGCCGCACAATAGGGCACCTAGCCCCCCACGCTGAGACCAAAAGCCTCCATGCCATCCACAACCGCGAATTGGATCCCCTGGACCGCCTGCGACGCGCGCGGCTGCATCCAGCGCCCCACCGAGCGCGACCACAAGTACACGCGGGGCGTGCTGGGCGTGGTCACCGGCTCGCGCCAATACCCCGGTGCCGCCGTGCTGACCTGCGCCGCTGCTCTGGCTACCGGCTTGGGCATGGTGCGCTTTTACCCGGATACCGCGGGCGCCGGTCTGGCCACCCTGGTACTGCAACGCTTACCAGAAGTGGTGGTGGCGCCGGGCGCGGTGCACGCATGGCTGCTGGGCTCAGGCATCGCACCTGCTGGGGGCTGGTCGCTCAGCCTTTGGCTGCGCCAACACCAGATGGCCGCCACGCGCGCCCAAGCAGCCCCCACGGTGCTGGACGCTGGCGCCTTGCACCTGGCGGGCACGCTGAGCGGGCCCACGCTGATCACCCCGCACGCAGGCGAACTGGCCACCTTGCTTTGCGCGCGCGGCGTGTCGGTGTCGCACCAGACCATTGCTGCCGACCCGCGCCATTGGGCCGCCCAGGCGCAGCAGACCTTGGGCGTTACCGTTTTACTTAAAGGCGCGCATACCGTGGTGGCGGGCGACGGTGTTTGTATCGCGCTGCCGCCGTCCACGCCCTGGCTGGCTACGGCGGGCACGGGCGATGTGCTGGCGGGCATGGTTGGTGCTCTGGTGGCATCCCACCATGGGCCATGTTCCGTGCAACCGCCTCTGTTGGCTCATCTAGCGGCCACGGCGGCCTGGCTGCACGCGCAGGCGGCGCAGGGCGCAAGCGGCGGCGCACCCCTGACTGCCAGCGGGCTGATCGCCGCTATTCCCCTTGCCTTGCGTGCGCTCTTGTACGCCGACACGCTCGCCCCGTAAGGTGTTTTTGGGAAATTCAGGTCCCGCTAGCCGATCCTGAGGGCCTAGGCCACCAGTGGCAGGCTGCGGTGGCGCTTGCCGCTTAAGGCGAACAAGGCGTTGGACACCGCCGGTGCGATGGGCGGCAAGCCCGGTTCGCCCACGCCGCCGGGCGTGCGTTCGCTGGCGATGATGTGGGTTTCCACCACCGGCGCCTGGGCGAGCTGCAGCATGGGGTAATTGGTGAAGTTGCTTTGCTGCACTACGCCGTCTGCAATGTCAATCTTGCCCCACAGCGCTGCGGTGATGCCCATGACCACGGCGCCCTCCAGTTGCTGTGCCACGATGCCGGGGTTGACCACGGTGCCGCAGTCGATCGCGCAGACCACGCGGTGCACGCGTGGCACGCCGCCTTCTAGCGATACCTCCGCCACCTCGGCCACGATGGAGCCAAAGGACTCGTGCAAGGCAATGCCCCGTGCGCGACCAGCGGGCAGTGCGCTGCCCCACTGGGCTTTGCTGGCGGCCAGGTTGAGCACCGCCAAATAGCGCGGCGCGGCTTGCAGCAGGCTGCGGCGAAATTCCAGCGGGTCTTTTTGCGTGGCGGCAGCAAGTTCGTCGATAAAACTTTCTGAAAAGAACGCGTTGTGCGAATGCCCGACCGAGCGCCAAAAGCCCACCGGCACGCCCATGCTGGTGGCCACGTGGGCCATGTGCTGGTGGGCAAAGCCGTAGGGCAGGTCGAACAAGCCCTCGGCGGTGGTTTTGTCCGGCATGTCCACCGGCCCGGCCAGCAGCGGCACGGCGCGCTCCATCCAGCGCGGCGAGATGGCGTCGCCTGCGGACTTGATGCGCAGGCTTTGCACCTGGCCTTGCGCGTCTACCGCGGCTTTGAGCCGCGCGGCGTGCATGGGGCGGTAGAAGTCGTGCCCCATGTCCTCTTCGCGCGACCAGGACAGTTGCACCGGCTTGCCACTGCTTGCCATGGCCACTGTCACCGCCTGGGCAATAAAGTCCACGTCCAAGCGCCGACCGAAGCCGCCACCCAGCAAAGTGACGTGAACGGTGACTTTGTCCGGGCTCACGCCTGCCGCCTTGGCTGCGGCGGCCAGCGCGGAGGACGGCACTTGCGTTGGCACCCAAATCTCCACAGCGCCGTCCTTGACTTGCGCGGTGCAGTTCATGGGCTCCATGGTGGCGTGGGCCAGGTAGGGCGCGGTGTAGCTGGCCTCCAGGGTTTTGGAGGCTGACTTTTCAGTGGCGTCTATGTCGCCCTTGGTAAAGAAAGTGAAGCCACTTTCGCGGTCTAGCTGGTTTTGCAGTTCTGCGGCAATGGCCTGGGTATCTAGCGCGCCCTTGGGGCGCTGCTGCCACTGCGCAACCACCGCCTGGGCGCCTTGGCGGGCGTGCCAGGTGGTCTGGCCCACCACGGCAAAACCTGCGCTTGATCCATGCGCTGCGCCCAGGGCCACCACCTGCTGCACGCCGGGCAAAGCCAGCGCCGCTTTGCTGTCTAGCGCGCCGACGCTGCCACCCAGCATGGGCGACATGCGCACGGCGGCAAACACCATCTCCGGCAGGCGCACGTCCAGGCCAAAGCCCGCGCTGCCGTTCACTTTTGCCAACAGGTCAGAGCGCGGGGCGGCCGTGCCTATGAGCTTCCAGTCCTTGCGGTTTTTGGGCGCTACGTTTGCCGGCGTGCTGCCAGCCGCTGCCTGGGCCAGTTCGCCATAGTGGCCCGAGGGGCCGGAGGCGTGTTGCACGCGGCCTGCGGTTACCGTGACCTCAGCCGCAGGCACTTTCCACTGTGCGGCTGCGGCGCCCACCAAGCTGGCGCGCGCGGTGGCTGCGGCCATGCGCAGCGGCTCCCAGCCATCAGCCACGCTGCTTGAGCCGCCGGTGACGATGAGGCCGAGTTCGCGGGCGAACTTGCTGACCACCCATTCGCCCACTGCCACCGTGGTGGGCTTGGCGCCGCCCTCTGACTCCAGCGGGTGAAAGGGCAGGCTGCCCAGCAGCATGGCTACGTTGCCGTAAATGGCGTCTGCGCCCGCTTGCTCCAGGCGCACGCGCGCCAGCGGCACGTCCAGCTCTTCGGCCACCAGCTGGGCCAAAGCGGTGTGCACGCCCTGGCCCATTTCGCTGCGGGCCATGGCCAGCACCACGCTGCCGTCTTGGCCGATTTTGATCCAGCCGTTGAGCGCCACGTCGCCTTGCGTGGGCAACATGGTGTCGGGCTTGCCCAGGCGCGAGCGCGGCGGCATTACGCCCCAGCCCACCACCAAAGCGCCGGTGGCGCCCAGGGCGCTCAGTATCCAGGTGCGGCGCTTCATGCGCTCACCTCTTGGCGTGCGGACGATTGCAAGGCGGTCTGGGTCGTGCCCGCTGCCCGGTGGATGGCGGCGCGCACCCGTTGGTAGGTGCCGCAGCGGCAAATGTTGGTCATGGCGGCGTCTATGTCGGCGTCGCTGGGTTGGGGCTTGCGCGCCAGCAGCGCGGCTGCGGCCATGAGCATGCCGCTTTGGCAGTAGCCGCATTGGGGCACTTGCTCGGCAATCCAGGCCAATTGCAAGGCGTGGGGCTGCTCGGCGCTGCCCAAGGACTCGATGGTGCGAACGCTTTTGCCCACCACCAAGGACGCCGGCGTTACGCAGGAGCGCACCGCCTGGCCATCCACGTGCACCGTGCAAGCGCCGCAGGCGGCCACGCCGCAGCCAAATTTGGTGCCGGTGAGGTGGAGCTGGTCGCGCAGCACCCACAAAAGGGGCATGTCGGCAGGCGTGTCGGTTTGCACCGCTTGGCCGTTGATGGTCAGGTTCATGGGACGTCGTCCTCTCTTAAAAGAATGCGCCCATCGTACGGCAAGCGCAATACCTGGCTGCCCAGGGGTACTACTTCAACCACCCCATGCGCTGCGCCAAACGGCGCGGCCTTTGCTGGCTAGCGCAGCCCGGTCGAGTGGGCCTGCGCCCTTTCAGGACCCCACGCTTGGGCCGCGGCCAAG
>CAIYQF010000082.1 GCA_903928325.1 uncultured beta proteobacterium
CTTACGCTCCACCGCAGACTGGGCCATGTCATTTGCCGCATAAGCGGCTTCGTCCAGACCCCGCGTGAATGTTTCTATGGCCAGAGCCGCCTCTCTGGCGTCCCATAAAAAAGCGCGCGGATCACGCTGCATAGATTGCTTCGCGGTTTTGATTGATGCTGGCAAGTAGGAAAGGGTTGCGGACGGCGCCGGGCTCAATCAGGTCAACGCCCCGCCCCAAAAGGTCCTCCAAGTCCTGCTTGGCGCCGAAAAAGTCATGCAGGCCGATTGGCGTCTGTGGCGAGAACTCCACCAAAAAGTCCACGTCGCTGCTCTCAGGCCTGAAATCCGTCTCCCGTGCAGCCGAGCCAAACACCTCCAGCCTACAAATGTGGTGGCGTCGGCAAATTTCGGCGATGTCTAGACGGTGCTGAGCGATAGCGGGATGCATGGTGGGATTTTAGCGAACCGAAGTTTTTTAACCCCGCCCCGCCCGCCCCCTACTTGCCCCCCAAGCCCATAGACCGCGAGATCACCTCTTTCATGATCTCGTTGGTGCCGCCGTAGATGCGCTGAACGCGGGCGTCGGCGTAGGCGCGGGTGATGGGGTATTCCCACATATAGCCGTAGCCGCCAAAGAGCTGCACGCATTCGTCCATCACCTTGCATTGCAAGTCCGAGCACCAGTACTTGGCCATGCTGGCGGTGGCGGTGTCTAGCTTGTCTTGCAGCAGCAGCTCGGTGCATTTGTCCACAAACACGCTCGCTACTTGCACCTCGGTTTGCATCTCGGCGAGTTTGTAGCGGGTGTTCTGGAAGGTCGCCACGGCTTGGCCAAAGACCTTGCGCTCTTTCACATAGTCCAGCGTCCAGCCGATGGCGGCCTGTGCGGCGGCCACAGCGCCAATCGCAATTTGCAGGCGCTCCCAGGGCAACTGCTCCATCAGGCAGATAAAGCCCCGGTTTTCCAGCGCCGCGCCGCCCAACAGGTTCTCGGCGGGCACGCGCACGTCATCAAAAAACAGCTCAGACGTGTCTTGCGCCTTCAAACCCAGTTTGTTGAGGCGCTTGCCCACCGAAAAGCCGGGCATGCCCCGTTCCACCAGCAGCAAACTGGTGCCCTTGGCCCCGGCTGCCGGGTTGGTTTTGGCCACCACGATCACCAAATCCGCATGCCAGCCGTTGGTGATGAAGGTTTTGCTGCCTTTGAGCAGGTAGCTGCCGTCGGGCTGCACGGTGGCGGTGGTTTTGATACCTTGCAGGTCCGAGCCCGCAGCGGGCTCGCTCATGGCAATCGCTCCGATCATCTCGCCATTGGCCATGCGCGGCAGGTAGCGGGCTTTTTGCTCGGGCGTGCCGTAGTGGGCGATGTAGGGCGCCACGATTTCGCTGTGCAGGCTGTAGCCGATGCCCGAGAAACCGGCGCGGCTGAGTTCTTCCATTTGCACAATTGAATACAACTTGTCCGCCCCGGCGCCGCCGTGCGCTTCAGGCATGGTCATGCACAAAAAGCCGTTGTCACCCGCCTTGTTCCACACTGCGCGGTCCACGTAGCCTTGTTCCTCCCACTGGGCGTGGAAAGGCGCAATTTCTTTATCCATAAAGCGGCGAAAGCTGTCCCGAAAGGCCTCGTGCTCGGGGCTGAAGAGGGTTCTGTCGATCATGGTGGGGGCTCTCAGGTTGTCGATAAGGGGACAAGCGCACTATTTTTGCAAAGCGCTTGCTTGGTTAAAAACAATATACTGCAAACGCAGCGCCACGCGCCCCGTGGCGCAGGCAAAAGATGGCCTTTTTTGGCGCACCCAACCCCATCACCGGAGAACCCCCATGACCGAAGCCTATGTGTTTGACGCCTTGCGAACGCCGCGCGGCAAGGGCAAAAAAGACGGCAGCCTGTTTGAAGTCAAGCCGATCAACCTGCTCGCGGGCCTGCTGACCGACTTGCAGCAGCGCCACCAGTTTGATACCTCGCAGGTGGACGACGTGGTGATGGGCGTGGTGTCGCCGGTGGGCGAACAAGGCAGCGTGATACCCAAGGTGGCCGCACTCAAGGCGGGTTGGGACTTCCGCTGCGCCGGGGTGCAGATCAACCGCTTTTGCGCCTCGGGTCTGGAGGCGGTGAACATGGCGGCGCAAAAAGTGCGCTCGGGCTGGGAAGACCTGGTGGTGGCTGGTGGCGTAGAAAGCATGAGCCGCGTGCCGATTGGCTCGGACGGCGGCGCCTGGGCACAAGACCCTGAGACGAACTTGCAAACTGCGTTTGTGCCCCAGGGCATTGGCGCCGACCTGATCGCCACCTTAGA
>CAIYQF010000083.1 GCA_903928325.1 uncultured beta proteobacterium
AAATCAGCCGCCAAGCCGGCACCAACCGTGGCCAAAAAAGCCGTGGTCGCAACCAAAAAGCCTGCTCCCGCCAAGGCGTCGGTAAAAACCCCGGCCCCAAGCAAGAAGCCCGCAGCCACAGTGCCCGTGAAAGCGGCTGCTAAGAAGTCCGTCCCGGCCAAAGCTGCGCCCTCCAAACCCCAACCGCCCACACCCAAAGTAGCGGCAACGCCCAAAGCCAAGTCCCCAGTGAATCCTCCCGTTCCGAAATCTGTTCCCGCTCCCGCCGCAACCCCGATCGCACCGGTCGTTGCGACGGCTTCAAACAATGTCATACCCATCAAGTCGGGACGCCCCTCGTCCCGACTGGCGCAGCTGACGGTACCTTCCATGGCGCAATCGGTGGCGTCCACGGCTGCCAAGGCCAGCTACGGCCCGTCCAACGGTTCGCCCACCATCGCGCTAGTCATACCGGCCATCGTCAAAAAAGACAGTAAGCTGGCCAACAACTGGAAGAACAAGCCCGTTGCCCAGTTGAGCGACGCCGAACTCATGGCCATGCCGGACTCTGAATACATGAACGAGACCCAGTTGGCGGCGTTTCGTCTGAAGCTGTCGGCACTGAAGCTGGGCATCCTCAACAGTGCGGGAGAGACCACCGAACACCTGCGCGAAGATACGTCCGTGGTACCCGACCCAGCCGACCGGGCCACCATCGAAGAAGAACACGCGCTAGAGCTGCGCACCCGCGACCGCGAGCGCAAACTGCTCAAGAAGATCGAGCAGTCCATTGCACGCATCGACGCGGGCGACTACGGGTACTGCGACGAAACCGGGGAGCCCATTGGCGTGGGCCGCTTACTGGCACGCCCCACGGCCACCTTGTCGCTTGAGGCGCAGCAACGCCGCGAACTCAAACAAAAAATGTTTGGTGACTAATCCCTCAGCCTCATCGGCCTCTGAGCATGAGGCAAACCAGCCCATAACTGTTTGGCGCTACCACCACCATGCGCGGCCACAACCCTGATGCGGCACATGCCGAGCGCCTGCGGCACATGCTGCTGGTGCGCAAGCAAGAGTTTGGGTATTTGCGTACGGTGCTGCGCGAGCAAGGACACAGCGCGGACCATGTGATGGGCGGCTTTCCGGGCCGCAGCGCCAAGGGCGCTCGTGCGCGTGACGAAACGCTCAAAAAAATTGATGCCGTCGAGGCCCAATTGGAGTCCCTGTGGGTAGCAAGCCGCGCCAAGATTCCCGTCGATGGGCTACCCCTGGCGGACGCACCGTCACCGAGCCCCGATGCAGGTAAGGCCAAAGCGGGTCTCTCGCGCACTCAAGAAGCACCCCGCCCCGTGGTAACGCCGCCCGCCTTGCTGATGGATGGGGGCGTGCAATGGGACTTGAACGAAGGCCGCACGACGCACACCGGTGTGCGGTGGACTGCCATCCTCGACACAGCGGCCAGCGACGAGACCATCGTTTCGGCGGCCGTTCTTTTTGCCCACGGGAATCCCCAGCAAGCAGCAGAGCATTTGCTTACGGCACTCAAAGCCAAACAGGCACGCGAAGAACACACATTTACCCTGGTTTTATGCCTGCTGGAGGCTTTGCGCGCCATGGGCGACCAGAACCGGTTTGACTGGGCCGTGCTGGAATACGTTGAATACTGGAACGGCGTTACCCCGCAGTGGCGCACGGACGCGGCGCCGGATCAACCCGGCACCAAACGCAACAACAAGTCCAGCGCCAGCGGCCAAGACGACGGTGCAGACGAGCCACTGGAGGCGTTCTGGCGCTGCCCACCAACCTGGGACGCTGAAGCATCCGCAGTGCTGTGCCAGGACCTGGAAAACAAGCGCAGCTACGCCATTGATTGGGCCGAGCTCCAGCACATCACCCCGCAGGCCGCCGCCGTGGCCAGCTCCAGCATAGAAAAACTGTGCCAGCGACCGGTCCATCTGGTGTTTTTTTCCACGGCGAACTTGCTAGCGGTCTTGCGCAACAGCACGCCGCAAGGGAAGTCCTTGAGCGACCGAAGTGCTTGGACTTTGCGCTTTGGCTTGCTGCAGTTGGCCCGGGAGCACGAAGAATTCGAGCGCGCTGCGCTGGACTACTGCATGACCTATTTGGAAACGGCTCCCAACTGGAAACCGGCTTTGGGTAGCTTTGTCAGCGACGGTGTGGCGCCTGCCCGTGCGGCCATGGGCCGAAAGGGCGAGGCGGGACCCATCTGGCATTTGCAGGGTGAAATCCTGGGATCCTATGCCCTGGGCCTGCCCGACCCGCAACAGCATCCTGGGCCGACCCCCATTCGCGTTGCGTGCCACGACCTGGTGCGCATGGACGGGAGTTCCACCAGCGCCTTGCTGGAATGGATCAGTACGGCACAAAGCCATGCCTGCGAAATTCACTTTGACGGGGTTTCCTTGCTGGTTGCTGCGTTTTGGAGTGCTCTGGGCATCGACTCCCAGGTCCACATCCACCTGCGCGGCCTGCGCTAAGCGCAGCACCTGGCGCCGCTGCGGTTTGCGCAAGCCCGAAGCGGGCACCGCGCCCATTTCACGCATTACTTTCAGTGACTCAGCTAAGTACTTAATTTAGAACGTCTTTTATTCGTTTTGGAATGAAAAGTCGCATCTAAGTCTTTGATTTCATTGGAAAAATTTCACCCACGCCTTCGCTAATTACCGAATTTACTGGTAAAGTGCAAATAAGTGCAAATAAGTGGTAAATAGTGCCGAAGACACGCCGCTTTTTGGATCCTGTTGGAAAAAGAGGTGTTTGTGGTGTTTCAAGGTGCTTCGTCACTCACGTTGGATGCAAAAGGTCGGCTCTCCGTGCCCACCCGGCACCGTGACGTGCTCAATGCACTGGCAGCGGGCTTGCTCACCATAACCAAACACCCGCACGGTTGCCTGATGATTTTCCCCCGCCCGGAATGGGACCTGTTTCGCGACCGCATCTCGGCCCTGCCGATGTCGGCGCAGTGGTGGAAGCGGATTTTTTTGGGCAACGCCATGGACGTCGAAATCGACGGCACCGGGCGCATCCTTATTTCTCCCGAGCTGCGCCAAGGTGCGGGCATCAGCAAAGAAACCGTCTTGCTGGGCATGGGCAACCACTTCGAGCTGTGGGACAAAGCCAACTACGAGGCCCTGGAAGCCAAGGCCATGCAAGAGCAAATGCCCGACGTCTTTAAAGACTTCTCTTTTTGAGCGCCGCAATGCACGCGCTGCCAGCCCATGCCACGGTTCTGTTAACCCAAGCCGTCGACGCTTTACTCGACGCCCCGGCTCCACCGCCACCCCAAGACGGTCTGTACATCGACGCCACATTTGGCCGCGGCGGCCACACGCGCGAAATCTTGTCGCGCCTGTCTGAGCGCGGGCGCGTGCTGGCGTTTGACCGCGACCCCGAGGCAGCGGCGCAGGCCCAAGCCATCGCCGACCCGCGCTTTTCCATCCGCCAAGAAGGTTTTTCCCACCTAGGACAGTTGCCCAGCACCAGCGTGGCGGGCATTTTGATGGACCTGGGCGTGAGCTCACCCCAAATTGACACGCCAGCGCGGGGCTTTAGCTTTCGCTTCGAGGGCCCCTTGGACATGCGCATGGACACCACGCGCGGTATCAGCGTGGCGCAGTGGTTGGTCGACGCAGATGTCGAGAACATTACGGAGGTGATACGTGACTACGGCGAAGAACGGTTTGCTGGCGCCATTGCAAAGGCGATTGTGGCTCGCCGACAAGAACGGGGCCCTCTTTCAACCACCACCGAACTGGCCCAACTCGTGGCTGACACGGTCAAAACCCGCGAGCCGGGCCAGAACCCTGCAACGCGCACATTTCAGGCTTTTCGGATTTTCATCAATGCCGAGCTTGAGGAGCTACAGCAGGCGCTAGACGCCGCGCTGCTGGTGTTGCAGCCCGGTGGCCGCCTGGTGGTGATCAGCTTTCACTCCCTCGAAGACCGCATCGTCAAGCAGTTCATCGCCAAGCACTCCAAAGACGAGTACGACCGGCGCACCCCCTTTGCAGCGCCCAAGCCCATGCGCTTGCGCGCCTTGGGCCGCAGCCGCCCCAGCGCCGCAGAAATTTCGGCCAATGCGCGCTCACGCAGCGCCATCATGCGGGTCGCGGTGCGCACCGATGTGGGAGCGCTCGCATGAACCGCATCAATGTGCTGCTGGCGCTGGCCATCTTGGGCAGCGCCATGTATTTGGTGGGTGTGCAATATGAATCACGCCGCTTGTTCACCGAGCTAGAGCGCACGCAACGCGAAGCGCGCAGGCTCAGCACCGAGTACGAACGCTTGCAGGTCGAAAAACGCAGCCAGGCCACGCCAGCGCGGGTTGAGCGCCTGGCACGCGAAAAGCTGCAAATGCGCCAGGTCTCGCCTGGCATCACCATGTACCTGGGCAGCGGCGACGCCACCCAGCAACAGCCATGAGCCGCAGCATCCGCTACACCGCCAGCCCGCTGCTGACCAGCAAGACGCCGGTATGGCGCAGCAAGTTCGTGGTGGCCACGATTGCGCTGGGGTTTGTGGGTCTGGGCGCGCGCGCGGCCTACATCCAGGTGTTCAACAACGACTTCTTCCAACACCAAGGTGAGGTGCGCTATAACCGCACGCTGCCGCTGCCGGCCAACCGGGGGCGCATCTTGGACCGCAATGGTTTGATTTTGGCCTCCAGCGTGCCTGCACCCAGCATCTGGGCCATTCCCGAAGACGTGGAATTGGACGCCAGCCAGCGCCAGAACCTTGCCAAACTCTTGGGCATCGATCTGGCAGAGCTGAACAAGAAGTTGGCCGACGAGGACAAGAGCTTTGTCTGGCTCAAGCGCCAGGTGGACCCCGATCACGTCAAAGAAATCGCCGACTTGAATCTCAAGGGCATCTACCAGCGCACCGAGTTCCGCCGCCAATACCCCGAGGGCGAGGCCGCCGCCCACATCGTGGGATTTACCAACGTCGAAGACAACGGGCAAGAAGGCATCGAGCTTTTGTACAACAGCACCTTGCTGGGTCGCGCGGGTTTTCGCCATGTCATCAAGGACCGCCTGGGCCACGCCGTCGAACAAATCGGTGAAACCGTTGCCCCAGCCGCTGGCCAGGACGTGCAACTCAGCATTGACACCAAGGTACAGTTTTTTGCCTACCAAAAGCTGCGCGACGCCGTGCTGGCCAACCGCGCCCAGGCCGGCAGCATCGTGGTGATCGACGCCAGCACGGGCGAAGTGCTTGCGCTGGCCAACTACCCGAGCTACAACCCGGAAAAGCGCACCAACCTCAGCGGCGCACAACTGCGCAACCGGGCGCTGACCGACACCTTTGAGCCCGGTTCAGTGATGAAGCCCTTCACCATTGGGCTGGCCTTGAATACCGGGCGGGTGAAAACGTCGACCATCATCGACACCTCACCCGGCTCGGTCACCATCACTGGCGCCACCATCCGCGACGCCCACCCGCACGGTGCCTTGACGGTGGAGCAAGTCATCCAGGTGTCGAGCAACGTCGGCACCACCAAAATCGCCATGCAGTTGCCTGCCAGCGAAATGTGGGAGACGTTCTCTGGCGCAGGCTTTGGGCAAAAGCCCCAGATCGAGTTTCCAGGCGTGGTGTCCGGGCGTCTGCGTCCGGCCAAAAGCTGGCGCCCCATTGAGCAGGCCACGGCCTCGTACGGCTACGGCTTATCGGCCTCGTTGTTTCAAATGGTGCGCTCCTACACCGTGTTTTCGCACGATGGCCAGGTGATACGTGCCACCTTGCTCAAAAACAGCGAACCCGCCGTGGGCGTGCCGGTGTTTAGCGCCGACACCGCCGCAAAGGTGCGCAAAATGCTGCAAATGGCCGCAGGCCCCGGCGGCACAGGTCCCAAGGCGCAAACCGCCGGTTATTCGGTCGGTGGTAAATCCGGCACCGCCTACAAACAGATTGGCAAAGGCTACGGCAGCGACGGCAACCGCAAATACCGCAGCTGGTTTGTTGGCATGGCACCCATCGAACACCCGCGCATCATCGTAGGCGTCATGCTCGACGAGCCCAGCGCTGGCAAATACTTTGGCGGCGACGTGGCCGCTCCCGTATTCAGTGAGACGGTGCAGCAAACCCTGCGTGTCATGGGTGTGCAACCCGACATTGCCATCCAGCCACAAATCGTGGCCAAAGCGGTCGCCGAGAGCTTTTGATGGCCGCCCTGCTGACCACGCCCGAACACGCCGCCCAGTGGCTGCGCGCGCACGTGACCGGCGTGCTGGGCAGCGACAGCCGAACGCTGTGTCCAGGTGACGGCTTTGTGGCCACACCGGGGGCGCTGGCCGATGGACGCAGTTTTGTGGGCCAGGCGCTCCAGCGCGGTGCTGCCGCCTGCTTGGTGGAAGCCCATGGCTTGGAAGCTTTTGGTGCGCACGGTAAGCGCGTGGCCGCGTATGCCGGCCTCAAGGCCGACGCCGGCCCGATTGCCGATGCGTTTTATGGCCACCCCTCAGATTCGCTTGCCGTGTTGGCCGTAACCGGCACCAATGGCAAAACGTCTACCGCCTGGTGGCTGGCCCAAGCACTCAACAAGTTGCAAAGCCGTGCCGCCACACCCTGCGCCGTGGTGGGCACGCTGGGCGTGGGCCTGCCACCCGCGGCCGATGCCGCCACGGGCATTGCCGACCCCCTGGCCGGCATGCACCCCACCGGCCTGACCACGCCGGACGCGGTAACGCTCCATTCCGCCTTGCACCGCTTTGCCCAACAGGGCGTGCGCGCCTGCGCACTGGAAGCCTCGTCCATCGGCATCGACGAAGGTCGCATGAACGGACTGCGCGTGCGCGTGGCCGTGTTCACCAACTTCACCCAAGACCACCTGGACTACCACGGCAGCATGCAAACCTATTGGGACGCCAAGCGCCGCCTATTTACCTGGCCGGGGCTGCACAGTGCCGTCATCAACATCGACGACGCCCAGGGCGCTACGCTGGCCGAGTCCCTCGCACACGACGCACGTGGAGTGGAACTATGGACCACATCGGCCATGCGCAGCGCACGCCTGCAAGCGCAGAACGTCACGCAAACCGCCACCGGCTTGCGCTTTGACGTAGCCGAAGCAGGGCAAAGCATCCCTGTGCAAAGCCAGGTGCTGGGCAGCTACAACGTCAACAACCTGCTGGGCGTGCTGGCCGCGCTGCGCGCCGTGGGCGTGGAGCTGGCCGACGCGGTGGCCGCGTGCGAAGGGCTGCGTCCGGTGCCGGGCCGCTTGGAATGCATGGGTGGGGACCGTGAACCGCTGGTGGTGGTGGACTACGCCCACACGCCCGACGCCTTGGCCCAAACCCTGGACGCCCTGCGCCCGGCTGCCACGCAGCGCGGCGGGCGACTGTGGTGCGTGTTTGGCTGCGGAGGCGACCGCGACGCCGCCAAGCGCCCGCTGATGGGCGCGATCGCAGCGGCCAAGGCCGACCAGATTGTGCTCACCAGTGACAACCCGCGCTGCGAACAAGCTGGCGCCATTGTTTCGCAGATTCTGGTGGGCGTGGCCAGCCATACCAGTGCCGAGGTGCAGGTGGACCGGGGTGTCGCCATTGCGCAGACGATTGCCCGCGCGGCCGCAAACGATGTAATTTTGGTAGCGGGCAAGGGACACGAAGCAACCCAGGACATCGGTGGCATGAAAACCCCTTTTTCCGACCGCGACCACGCCCTGCGGGCCTTGCAAGCGCGCCCACACTGGGGGGCGAACGCATGACCACCAGCCTGATGACGCTGGGCCAAGTAGCCCAGTGGCTTGCCCACAGCGACCACGCCGCAAGCGTGCCGCGAGCGGTGCATGGCGACGCAGTCACCCCAATTGCGCGCGTGCACACCGACACCCGTAGCATCGCCCCAGGCGACCTGTTTGTCGCCCTGCATGGCGAAACCTTCGACGCCAACACGCTGCTGCACCAGGCCCAGGCGCAAGGCGCCGCCGCCGTGGTGTGCCGCAGCGCCCTGGCGGCTGAACTGTTGCCGCTTGGCCTACCACGCATTGAGGTGCCCGACACCCTGGTGGCGCTGGGGCAGCTGGCCCGCGCCTGGCGAACGCAGTTTGTGCTGCCACTGATTGCCGTGACCGGCAGCAACGGCAAGACCACGGTCACGCAGATGATCGCGTCCATCTTGCAAGCGCACGCAAGCGGCGACGCCAGCCTGGCCACCCAGGGCAATCTGAACAACGATATCGGCGTGCCGCTGACGCTCTTGCGCCTGCGCGCCCACCACCGCATCGCCGTCGTCGAGTTGGGCATGAACCATCCAGGGGAAATCGCCGCCCTGGCTGCACTGGCGCAGCCCACGGTGGCGCTGGTGAACAACGCCCAGCGCGAGCACCTGGAGTTCATGCACACGGTGGACGCCGTGGCCACGGAGAACGGCGCAGTCATCAGCGCCCTGGCGCCCTTGGGTTGCGCGGTGTTTCCGCTGGACGACACCTACACCGCGCTGTGGCAAGGCAGGGCAGGCACGCGCCGCACGCTAGGCTTTGGTGCACAGGCCAGCAGCGGTGACGCCGTGGTGGGGCACAGCGCACACTGGACGGATGGCGCCTGGGACGTGCAAGCCCAAGCCACCGTGGGTGGGCACACCACCGTGCTGCGCTACCGCCTGGCCGTTGCAGGCCAACACAATGTGCGCAACTCTTGGGCCGCTGCCGCCTGCGCTTGGGCTGCTGGCGTACCCGCCGGGGCCATTGAACAGGGCTTGTCGGCGTTTGTCCCGGTCAAAGGGCGCTCGCGTGCGCTGTCGCTGACACTGGCCGGACGCACCGTGACGGTGGTGGACGACAGCTACAACGCCAACCCTGACTCGGTGCGCGCGGCCATCGACGTGCTCGCCGCCTTGCCTGCACCGCGCTTATTGGTTCTGGGGGACATGGGCGAAGTTGGCCACCAAGGCGCTCACTTTCACGCCGAAGCCGGCAGCTATGCGCACGCGTGCGGGATAGAGCATCTGATGGCCACCGGTGCGTTGAGCCAATCCACTGTGGCCGCTTTCTCCCAAGGGTCGGGCAGCGGGCAGCACCATACCGATATGGAGGCGTTGTGCGCGGCCCTGGCCGCGTGCGTGCCGGGCGTCCACAGCGTGCTAGTCAAAGGCTCGCGCTTTATGCGCATGGAGCGCGTCATCGCCGCCCTGCAGGCAATGGCACAGCCTGCACCCGCTGCCAGCACACCGGAGTTAAGCCATGCGCTTTAAGCAAGTCGCGGGAGCACGCCTATGCTGCTGAACCTGGCGCAATGGATGCAAGGCCTGTACCCGGAACTGGGCTATTTGCGCGTCTTCCAGTACCTGACGTTTCGCGGCGTGATGGCTGCGCTGACCGCGCTGCTGATCGGCCTGGCAGCGGGCCCGGCGGTGATTCGCCACCTCGCCGCCTTAAAAATTGGCCAGCCCATACGCGGCTACGCCATGGAGTCGCACCTGGTCAAAAGCGGAACCCCCACCATGGGTGGTGTGCTGATTTTGATTTCCATTACCAGCGCCACGCTGCTGTGGGCCGACTGGAGCAACCGCTTTATCTGGATCGCGCTGGCCGTGACGCTGGGCTTTGGCGCCATTGGCTGGGTTGACGACTGGCGCAAGGTGGTCAACAAAGACCCCGAGGGCATGCATTCGCGCGAGAAGTACTTTTGGCAATCGCTTATCGGCGTGCTGGCCGCGCTGTACCTGGTGTTTAGCATTTCCGAAATATCCAATGCGCGCGTGCTGGAGCTGTTTTACAACTGGGTGCGTTCGGGCTTTGATGTGAACCTGCCGCCCAAGGCCGGTTTGCTCTTGCCATTCATCAAAGAAATCAGCTACCCCCTGGGTGTGCTGGGTTTTGTGGTACTGACCTATCTGGTGATTGTGGGCTCGAGCAACGCGGTGAACCTGACCGACGGCCTGGACGGCCTGGCCATCATGCCGGTGGTGATGGTGGGCTCGGCGCTGGGCGTGTTTGCCTACGTGACCGGCAGCGTGGTGTTTTCGCGCTACCTGTTTTTGCCGCACATCCCAGGCGCGGGCGAACTGTTGATCTTTTGCTCAGCCATTGCGGGGGCTGGCTTGGCGTTTTTGTGGTTTAACACCCACCCGGCTCAGGTGTTTATGGGTGATGTAGGTGCGCTGGCCTTGGGCGCCGCGCTGGGCACGGTGGCCGTGATCGTGCGCCAGGAGATTGTGCTGGCCATCATGGGCGGCGTGTTCGTTGCGGAAGCCGTCTCAGTGATGCTGCAGGTGATGTACTTCAAGTACACCCGCAGGAAGTTTGGCGAGGGTCGGCGGCTGTTCATGATGGCGCCCCTGCACCACCATTTTGAGAAGCTGGGCTGGAAGGAAACGCAGGTCGTGGTGCGTTTTTGGATCATCACCATGCTGTTGTGCCTGCTGGGCCTGTCGACCCTGAAGCTGAGGTAGCCATGCACACGCTTCACGGTCTCAAGGTGCTGGTGCTGGGCTTGGGTGCGTCCGGCCTGGCCATGGCACGCTGGTGCAACCGCCAGGGCGCGCAAGTGAGCGTGCTCGACACACGCCCCGCACCGCCCCAGGCCCAGGCGCTGGCGCAGCTGGTGCCGGCTGTGCGCTTGCTGCACAGCAGCCTGCGAGCCGAGGTCTTGGATGAGACCGGCGCCCAGGCCGTCTTCATCAGCCCCGGCCTGTCCCCGGCACAAGTGCAGCCCGTGGTGGACGCGGCGCTGCAGCGCGCAATTGCGGTGGGCAGCGAAATCACGCTCTTTGCCCAGGCCTTGCTGGACTTGCAATTGCAAACGCCTGGCGAACCCGAGCATGGCACACCCCAGGTGCTCGCCATTACCGGCACCAACGGCAAAACAACGGTGACATCACTCACTGGCGCACTGGTGCGACGCGCGGGAAAAACCGTGGCAGTGGCCGGCAATATCGGCCCGACCCTGCTCGACACCCTGACGCACGCCATCGACACCGAAACCCTGCCGCAGGTGTGGGTGCTGGAGTTGTCGAGCTTTCAGCTGCACTACGCCCAGGACTTTGAGCCCACGGCAGCGGTGGTGCTGAACCTGAGCCAAGACCATTTGGACTGGCACCCCGACTTGGCCGATTACGCCCGCTGCAAGGCCCAAATTTTTGGCAAAAACACGCTCATGGTGCTCAACCAAGACGATGAAGCCGTAATGGCCATGCTGCCCGCGCCGTTGCGCTCCAAACAGGGCGTCCAATTGCGCGAGCACATTTGTTTTGGCGCACAAGCCCCCAGCCGCGCCGGTGACTACGGTCTGGAACAGACCAACGGCATGGTCTGGCTGGTGCGTGCCATGCCCGCCGACGAGTCCCTGAAAAAAGGCCGCCAAGCGCAGGCCCAAGAGCTGCATATCCAGCGCCTGATGCCCGCCGATGCCCTGCGCATTCACGGTCGCCACAACGCCTGCAACGCGCTGGCTGCGCTGGCTTTGGCCACCTCAGCGGGGTGTGCCATAGGCCCGCTGCTTTACGGGCTGCGCGACTTTGCGGGCGAGCCGCATCGCCTGCAGTCAATCGGCATGCTCGACGGCGTGGAGTACTTTGACGACAGCAAAGGAACCAACGTGGGTGCCACCGTGGCCGCCTTGGGCAGCCTGGGGCTCGAGCGCAAGTTGGTAGTCATCCTAGGCGGCCAAGGCAAGGGGCAAGACTTTGGCCCCTTGGCCGAACCAGTGCGCCGCTTCGCGCGCGCGGTGGTGCTGATCGGCCGCGACGCCGCCTTGATCGGCCAGGCGCTCGGCGGAACTGGCGTGCCCCAGGCCATGGCGGAGTCGATGAAAGATGCGGTGGAGCTCGCCAGCGCCAGTGCCCACACCGGAGACGCCGTGCTGATGTCGCCGGCCTGCGCCAGCTTGGACATGTTCCGGGACTATGGGCACCGCGCCCAGGTATTTTGCGACGCCGTACGCGCCCACGCACTTGCCCACGGCAACGGGCTGGAGTGGGTCGCATGAACCCCATGACCGCATTTTTCGCCCACTGGTTCAAGCCGCCAACGCCAGCAATCGACGCGCTGCCGGTGCAGTTGGGGCGGCGCACAAGCTACAGCAGCGCGCCCAGGGTGGAGCGCTTGCGCTCGTTTGACCAGGGCTTGGTGGCAGTGGTCTCGCTGCTGGTGGTCTGGGGCGCGGTAATGGTGTATTCAGCCACCATTGCCATGCCGGACAACCCGCGTTTTTCCAACTACACGCACAACTACTTCCTGGTGCGCCACCTCTTTGCGATCGCACTGGCGGTGGTGGTGGCGGCGATCTCGTTTCAGGTTTCCGTGGAAACGTGGGAACGCATCGCCCCGCTGTTGTTCATCGTCTCATTGGTGTTGCTGGTGGCGGTGCTCTTGCCGTTTATTGGCAAAGGGGTCAATGGCGCGCGGCGCTGGATATCCCTGGGCGTGATGAACTTTCAGCCCTCAGAGCTGGCCAAGTTTTCTGCCGTGGTGTATGCCTCGGGTTATATGGTGCGCAAGATGGATGTCAAAGAGGACTTCCTCAAAGCCGTCTGGCCCATGGCCGCCGCCGTGGGCATCATGGGCACCTTGCTGTTGGCCGAACCCGATATGGGCGCCTTCATGGTGATTGCGGTCATTGCCATGGGCATATTGTTTTTGGGCGGTGTCAACGCCCGCATGTTCTTCTTGATATCGAGCGTACTGGTTGGGGCGTTCGCCATGATGATTGCGTTCAACGACTACCGCCGTGCGCGCATTTTTGCCTACCTGGACCCCTGGAGCGAGCACAACGCGCTGGGCAAGGGCTACCAGCTCACGCACTCGCTGATCGCCATTGGGCGTGGCGAAATATTTGGTGTGGGTTTGGGCGGCAGCGTGGAAAAACTGCACTGGCTTCCTGAGGCACATACCGACTTTTTGCTCGCCGTGATTGGCGAAGAGTTTGGACTCGTGGGCGTGCTGCTGCTGCTGGGCCTGTTTTTGTGGATGACGCGGCGCATCATGCACATTGGTCGCCAGGCCGTGGCGCTGGACCGCGTGTTTGCTGGGCTGGTGGCACAGGGCGTGGGCATCTGGATGGGTTTTCAGGCCTTTATCAACATGGGCGTGAACTTGGGCGCGCTGCCCACCAAGGGCTTGACGCTGCCACTGATGAGCTATGGCGGATCGGCTATTTTGATCAACCTGGTCGCGCTGGCCCTGGTGCTGCGCATTGACTATGAAAACCGCCAGATGATGCAAGGGGGCCGGGCATGAGCGCGCCCCTGAAGCGTAATGGCAGGCCTGCGCCGTGTGCGCTGGTCATGGCCGCAGGGACCGGCGGACACATCTTCCCCGGCCTGGCGGCCGCGCAGGCCTTGCGCGACAAGGGCTGGCGCGTGCACTGGCTGGGCGCGCCCG
>CAIYQF010000084.1 GCA_903928325.1 uncultured beta proteobacterium
GCCAAGCGTTCGATGGTGGGTTCGCGAGAGATCATGCGGGCATTTTAGGCTGGGCCCCATGTCCCGCAGCAGCCAGGGCCAAGCGAAGGGCCCCAGCGACTTAGGTTTGCACCAATCGCCGACCGCTGGCGATGGACATCAACACGCCCAGAGTAAAACCCAGCGTCACCATGGCCGTGCCGCCATAGCTGATAAACGGCAAAGGCACACCCACCACCGGCAAGATGCCACTGACCATGCCCATGTTGACAAAAGCATAGGTGAAAAAAATCATAGCAATGCTGCCCGCCAGCAGGCGGGAAAAAAGCGTGGGTGCGTCCAGCGCAATACCCAGGGCGCGCAAAATTAGTGCGATAAAGGCGCTGATCAGCAGCACATTACCTAGCAGGCCAAATTCCTCGGAAAAAGCGGCAAAAATAAAGTCGGTGGTGCGCTCGGGAATGAACTCGAGATGGGTTTGCGTGCCCTGCATAAAGCCTACGCCCCACAAGCCGCCCGAGCCAATGCCAATCATGCCCTGGATGATGTGAAAACCCTTTCCCAGTGGGTCGCGCGAGGGGTCCAGCAGCGTGCAGATGCGCTGCTGCTGGTAGTCGTGCAGCACCGGCCAGCGCATGCCGTCGGCGCACAGCAGGGGCTCGAAACCCACCAGCAAGACCACCGCGACCAGGACCAGCACAGCCGGCGGGATGATCAACTTCCAACTCACGCCGGCAAAAAACATGATCGCAAGGCCCGCCGCCAGTACCAGCATGGCGGTGCCCAAATCGGGCTGGCGGACGATGAGCGCCACCGGCACACCCAAGAGCACCGCAGCGACGGCAAAGTCCAGCGGGCGCAACTGCCCCTCGCGCTTTTGGAACCACCAGGCCAGCATCAAAGGAACGGCGATTTTGAGGATTTCACTGGGTTGAATCACCACACCCAGGTTAAGCCAGCGCCGGGCCCCTTTTCTGGTGACGCCAAAAACGGCCACGGCGATCAGCAAAGCCACACCCAGCAGGTACAAAGGAACGGCAACGCTCATCAGGCGCTGCGGCGGTATTTGGGCTGCCACAAACATGATGGCCGCTGCAATCAGCATATTGCGCGCATGGTCGACAAAGCGGGTGCCGTGGTCGTAACCACTGGAGTACATCACCAACAAACCGGCGCAGGCCAGTATGAACACCACAAAGGCCAGCGGGCCGTCCATGCCCACCACCCAGGGTGCAATGCGCTTGCGCAAACTGATTTTTCCGAACGGGGTTGCCATGGCGCGATTATCGGATGCCAACGCCGTGGGCTGCGCCATGGGAGAATCCAGGCCATGTTTGTATTGTTTGATGAAGCCGGAAAATTCATGGCCGGTCGGGTGCTGTCAGAGAGCGATGCCTCGGCGCAAGTCGAGCTCGACAGTGGCAAGCGCGTCAAGGTCAAGATGGCCAACGTGCTGCTGCGCTTTGAGAAACCAGCCCCTGCCGCCTTTATGGCCGCTGCGCAGGCGCTGAGCGAAACCATTGAGCTGGAATTGGCCTGGGAGTTTTCCCCCGAGGACGACTTTGCCTTCGCCACCTTGGCGCGTGACTACTTCAGCAAAGACGCCACGCTGGAGCAGCAGGCCGCCATGCTGATGCGCTTGTTTGAGGCGCCGCACTACTTTCGCCGCGCGGGCAAGGGTTTGTTCCGCAAAGCGTCTGCCGAGGTGATTGCCCAGGCGCTGGTGGCCATTGAGAAGAAGAAGGCAGTCGCCGCGCTGATTGCGCAGTGGGCGCAGGAGCTGGGCGAGGGCGTATGCCCACAACCGGTGCGCGAACAGTTGTACAAAATATTGTTCAAGCCGGACAAAAATGCCCCCGAATACAAGGCCGTGGTCGAGGCCTCACGCGCCACCCGCACCGCGCCCCTGGACCTGTTGCAGCGCAGCGGCGCCATTGATTCGCCTTACCAGTTCCACTGGAAGCGTTTTTTGCTGGAAAACTTTCCCCAGGGCGTGGGCTTTACTGCGACCACGGCACCGACCATCACCGAGCCGCTGCCGCGCGCGCCAGCGCCGGCCTTTTCGATTGACGACTCCGCCACCACCGAGATTGACGACGCCTTGTCGGTGCAAGGCTTGGGCAGCGGCATCGTCACCGTGGGCGTGCACATTGCCGCGCCGGGCTTGGCCCTGGTGCCTGAGGGTGACATAGACCGCCTGGGCCGCGCGCGCCTGTCCACCGTTTATATGCCAGGGTACAAGGTCACCATGCTGCCCGACGCGGTAGTGCAAAGCTACACCTTGCAAGAGGGGCGCGACTGCCCGGCGGTTTCGCTGTATGTGACGGTAGACGAGGGCACATTGGCCATCCTCGGTAGCGAAACGCGGCTGCAGAGCGTGCCCATCAGCCACAACCTGCGCCATGACCAGTTGGATGCCATCGTTACCGAAGAATGGTTGCAAACCGCCTTGGCCACGCCGGGCAGCGAGCCCGCGCCCCTGACCGGACTGCAGCCCGCCCTGGCGTTTTTGCACCGCTTGGCGCGCAGCCTCAAAGCCCAGCGCGAAGTGGTGCGCGGCAAGCCCGAGACCTTTAACCGCCCGGACTACAACTTCAAGCTCGTGGGTAACGACGGCGCCGAGCCGCAAGGCGACGAGCAGGTGCTAATCAGCACCCGCCAACGCGGCGCTCCCCTGGACCTGATCGTGGCCGAGGCCATGATTTTGGCCAATAGCACCTGGGGCCAATGGCTGGCCAGTCTGGGCGTGCCGGCGATTTACCGCAGCCAGGCCTCGATGGCGCC
>CAIYQF010000085.1 GCA_903928325.1 uncultured beta proteobacterium
AGTCTTGGAAGCGACTTCCTTGACCATCTGCGCGCCCATGTTTTGCAGCTTGTCTTTGAGTTCGATTTCCTTGGCCACGGACACGCCGTCCTTGGTCACGGTGGGGGCGCCGAAAGAGCGCTCCAAAACCACGTTGCGGCCTTTAGGGCCCAGGGTCACTTTGACCGCGTTGGCCAAAATGTTCACGCCTTCAACCATGCGTGCGCGGGCTTCGCCGCCGAAAATTACGTCTTTTGCTGCCATGTTTAACTCCTAAATTGATTGATCAGTTGAGGACAGAGCGACCATGCGCCGGGCGCGTCGGGTGCTCTGTGCCGCAAAATTATTTGGTTTCGACCACTGCGAACAAATCGTCTTCCTTCATGACCAACAGTTCGTCGCCGTCGACCTTGACGGTCTGGCCGCTGTACTTGCCAAACAAGACGCGGTCGCCGACCTTGACGGTCAATGCAGCGAGTTCGCCCTTGTCGTTGCGCTTGCCGGGGCCTACGGCCAAGACTTCGCCTTGGTCAGGCTTTTCGGCGGCGTTGTCGGGGATGTAGATGCCGGAGGCGGTTTTGGTTTCGCTTTCGACGCGTTTGACAATCACGCGGTCTGCCAATGGGCGCAGTTTCATAAGGATCTCCTTGGGTTTGAAACAGGTAAAGAGCCGAAAACCCCACAGGGGTCAGCGGCGGTGAGCTTGAAGGGCTGGTGCTGTTAGCACTCAACCCCTTCGAGTGCTAATGATAAGGCCATTTGGCCCGGTTTCAAGGGGCGGTGCAACCGATTTCCTGTCGAAATAGCCCACCAGCTGTCACAAATCGAGCGCAGGGCCGAGCTTGTGCCTGGGCAGGTAGCGCCAGCGGCCTAGCAACACCGAGGACAGCGTGGCAACCGCTGCGACCGCCAGCACCATGTGCCAAGATGCCTGCCAGGCACCGTCATAGGCGCCAAACAGGCTGGCTTTGAGGCCTTGGACCACCCAGGTAATGGGCAGCCAGGGGCTCATGCTGGCAAAGAAGCTGCCGCTAAGCTCCACCGGAAGCACGCCGCCCGACGACGATAGTTGTACCGCCAAAAAAATCATCGCCAGCGCCTTGCCCGCGTCGCCTAGCACCCGCGTCAGGGCGCAAACCACCAGCAAAAAGGTCAAGCCCGCCGTGACCACGGTGCAGGCCAGCGCCGCCGGGTCGACGACGTGGATTTTGAGCACGTAAAAAACGCACACCAATACCAGTAGGCTTTGCATCAGCACCACGAACAAGGGCAGCGCAATTTTGCCCAGCAGGCGCGCCACCGGGTGGTAGTGCCGGGCAGACGCAGGCAACACCCGCAGGTTGATGAAAAAAGCCGCAATGCCCGCGCCCAGCCACAGTGCTGCGGGAATGACATTGGCGGCGAACGCGCTGCCACTGTTTGCTACCGTCGAGGCCAGTTCCAATACCGGCTGGACCGAATGGGCCAGCCCTTTGGCGCTGCCCTCGGGGGAGTCGACGGCGCCCGGTAGTGCGCCAGACAGCAATTCGGTGCCCGCGCGCAGCGCGCCGCTGGCGCTGCTGATCTTCTCGGTGGCTTGGGCCAAGGTGTTGCTGGCACGCGCCAGCTCGGCGGCACCGTCGCTTAGGGCGTCGAGCTGGCTGTCTTCGGGTAGCTTGTTGACCATGGCGCGAACCGCCTGGTTCATGCTGCGCACGCCGGTGGTCAGCGTCGTGAGGGCCGCGCTCCATTGGCCTGCACCGTCGCTGAGCTTTTGGTGCCCAGTCACGGCGGTTTGAAGGCCAGTGTCCAGGCGGGACATGCCTAGCGCCATTTGCGTGATGCCGTCGCGCACGGCGGGGCGCACCAATAGGCTGGCGTCGGCCTCGTCTTTGAAGCCGCTCACGCCTGCGCTCAATTCCCTGCTACCGCTTTGCAGGGCTTGCAGCGCTTTGTCCATGTCCAGGTGGCCCGCCAGCAGGGTTGCGGTGCCGGTGTTGAGCGCTGTGAGTTCGGAGTTGCGCGGCCTACGGGCGTCCAGGGTGCGCAAGCCCGCGCCCAGTTGCTTGACGCCGCCGTTGAGTTGGCTGACCCCTTCGGCCAGGCGCGTTGCCTCAGTGCCCAGCAGTTTGGCACCTATGGCCGCTTTGGATGTGCCACCACTGAGTTCGGAGGCCGCAAGGTGCAGCTTGGCTACGCCTTCGCGCAGGCGCTCCACACTGTGCTTTGAGCCTGCTGCGTTGAGCAGCACCAGCTCCCAACGCTGCTCGTTGAGGCTCTCGTTGACCTTGTGCCCCAGCTCCACCGCAAACAGCTGCGCGATGCGCGCGGCTTCGTAGCTGTTGCCCTCAGAGGCATACACCACCAGCTTGCCTGCGCCGGGCTTGGCGCCGGGCAGCGCGTTGGAGCTGAAGTCCGGCGGAATAATCAGGGCAAACTCCAGCGTGCCCTGGCGTACCTGACTGCGCGCGACATCGGCAGAAGCCATGCGGCGGTAGCCAAAGCGCGCAGACAGCTCCAGGTTGTTGACCAGTTCACGCCCCATGTTGACGTTTTGCTCGCGGTAGACCAAGCCCCCGTCCAGGTTGACCAGCCCCACCTGCAAGGCCGAACTGTTGGCGCCAGGGTCCCACACGCTGGAGAGATAAATCACCATGTACAGGGCCGGAATCAGGGTCACGGCCAGGGTGGCCAGCGCAGGCTTGCAGCTGCCACGAAAAAACCGCACTTCCAAGCGGGCGAGCAAACGGATTTGGCGCAGCAGGGCCCCGATGGGGCTGCTGCGCGCGCGGCGCGCCAAAGGGTTTGCCACCGCAGGTGCTGGGCTTGCAGGCATGGGACGTTCGACTTCGCTAAAACGGGGCCGATTCAGGCGCCAAAAAACCGCTGAAGCGAGCCGACCCAGCGCCCTTGGGCGCAGTAGCCGTGCCAATGGGCCAGGGCCCGCCCCGGACCGGCGTACACCCAGTGGCTCGTGGGTGGCTTGGTGGGCCTCAGGCGCTGGGGTTCAGCTTGCATCACCGCATGCAGGTTGCGCGCCAGCGCGCGGCTGTCTTGCTGCACAAAAAACACTTCGGGATGGCTTGTGCTGCGCTCGCACGGGTCGGTCAGCACGCCCGGGGCGTTGCCAATTTCATGCGACGGTTGCATATCCAGACCGCTGTTTTGGACCCAGGCCGACGTGGCATGGGAGAGTCGCAGCAGCGGCACATCGCAGGCCAGGCGTGCGCCGTTGGACAGGAGCACGTCATCGCGTGTGAGGCTGGCCACGGGCTCGTACAGCACCGTCACGCGTTGGGCCCGCAACATGGCGAGCATGCGCTGGTGCATCGCCTCGGGGTAGCCGCGCTGCTCGGGGCGCGGCCAGGCAATCCAGGTCACGGCGGCCGTGGGCATGCGCTGGCGCACCGCCAGCGCCAACTCAAAACCCTCCAGTCCGTCGCCAATGACCGCAATGCGCAGCGCGCGCTGGCGACCCAGCTCGCACACCTTGGGCCACAGACTGACAAAGCCTTCGAGCGGCGGCACAAACAGGCCGTGGGCGCGCGCGCCTGGCATCGCTTCCTCAATCGCTTCGCGCCGCGGCTGAGGCCCGATGTTGATGGACAGCACGTCATAGTCGAGCACCGTTCCGTCGTCCAAAAGCACGGTGCGCGAGGCGGCGTCCATGGCGCGGCCCTGGCGGCCGGTCCAATGCACGCCCGCGGTCTGCAACAGGGCCTGTACGTCGGTTAGGCAGTCTTCGTAGGCCAAGCCGTTGGCTACGAACGGCGCGAGCTTGCGCGGCTGAAACATCTGGGCATGCTGGGTCAGCAGCGTGATGTGGGCGTGGGGCAGCTTGTTCTTGTGCAGCGACTTCAAAAACCGCAGGTGCGCGGTCCCGGCGCCCCACAGCAGCAGGCGTTCGGGCCTGCGGTAGGAAAGGGGCGCGGCGCGGGGGCTGGGCCCGGTCGGTTCGGTGGCCTGCGTCGGGGGGCTGAGCGGCTGCTCGGGTTCAACGGTCATGGCCCTATTGTTCCACGATCACAATCGGCGCCGCCTCTGGCGCGTAGGGCCGCACGCGACCGATCACGCAGGCCTGCGCGTAGCCCTGGGCGCGCAGCGCAGCAATACAGGCCGGCGCTTGGTCTGCGGGCACGCCAGCGAGCAGCCCGCCGGCCGTTTGCGGGTCCAGCAGCAAGGCGGCACGGGCGCGCTGTTGCGGCGAGCGCTGCGCCGCGTCCGACCCGAGCCAACGTTGCGCCGACTGGGCGTTGGCGCTATGCAAAGAGCTGGTCAGGCCCGCTTCGAGGCAGTCCAGGGCGCCGTCAAGCACGGGTAAGGACAGCAGATCGATGGCGGCGCCCACCCCCGAGGCCTGCACCATTTCGGCCAAGTGGCCGAGCAAACCAAAGCCGGTCACATCGGTGCAGGAGCGCGCGCCGTGCGCGGCCAAGGTGGCGGCAGCGGCCTGGCTGGACTGCTCCATGCTGCACAGCGCCGCCTGCACCCAGCGCCCGCGCGCCTGGCCCAAGCCATGGGCTGCAAACAAGGTGCCTGTACCCAGCGGCTTGGTCAAAACCAGCACATCGCCCGCTTGCAGGCCGGCCTTGCGCAGCAGGGTGCGTGGCTGGCCCTAGGCGCCCACATCGAGCAAGCCATTGATGGCAAAACCCAGCGCTAACTCCTGGCCCTCGCCGGTGTGGCCGCCTACCAGTGTGCAGCCTGCGGCGTTGAGCACCTCGACAGCGCCAGTCATCATCTGCGAGAGCAGCGCCCGTGTTTGGCGGTCGATGCCAGGAGGCACGGTGGCAATCGCGGTGGCCGTGTGGGGCTGCGCGCCCATGGCAAAAATGTCACCCAAGGCGTGGTTGGCGGCGATGCGACCAAACAGGTAGGGGTCGTCTACAAAGGCGCGGAAAAAGTCCACCGTTTGCACCAGTGCCTTGCCCGCAGGCACCCGCACCACGGCCGCGTCGTCGGGCGCGTGCAGGCCAATGAGCACATCGGCGTTGGCCAGTGGCTGCAAGCCCGCCAGGGCCTGGGACAACACGCCAGCGCCAACCTTGGCGCCGCAGCCGCCGCAGCGCATGGCCTGTGCAGCCTGGGACTGCAGTGCTTCTTGGGCGCTGAGATCGGCCCAGGCCGCAGTTTGTAAGCTGCCAGCGGCCCTGCTGCCCATACCCGGTGCGCCCTGATCGGTAAAACGGCGCATGAAACGCCGGTCGATGTGGTCCTTCCAGCGCCAGACCCAGGCCCCAGCAAAGCCCAGTGCCCCGCGCGAGGCCACGGCGTAGCGGTCACCGGTGCTGATCAGCGCCAGCCAGTGGGCTTGCGCGTGGTAGGGCTTCAGGGCCTGGCCCGTCAGCGCACGGCGCAGGTTGCGCGCCAGCGGCATGCCCATGCGCACGGCAAAAACCCCGGCTTTTTCCAGGCGGCGGTTCTCCATGCTGGCCACATCGCCTGCGGCAAACAGGCGCGCGTCGCTCATGGACTGCAGTTGCGCATTCACCCGCACGCAGCCCGCCTCGTCCAAGGCCAAACCGGTGCCCTGCAACCACGCGCCGCCCGCCGCCTGGGTGACCCAAAAAACCGCATCTGCCGCGTGCCACTGACCGTCGGTGCTGCGCAGGCCTTGGGAGTTGACGCTTTCCACACGCGTGTTTAAGTGCACGTCCACCGACCGCTGTCGCAGCACGGCGGCAAACTTGCGCTGCACGCGGGTGTTGTGCGTGGGCAATACCGAAGCCGTGGCCGAAAAAAGCGAAAACTGTGGCGTGGGCAGCGCGCCACCGAGCGCCTGGGCCTCGGCGCGCAAGCGGTATTGCATGGCCAGCAGCAATTCCACGCCCCCCGCCCCGGCGCCAACCACCGCAACATGGCGTGGGCCCTGGCCGGCGCGCACCGCCGCCAGCAAAGCCAGCCAACGCTGGTTAAAGGCGGCAATGGGCTTGACGCTAACCGCGTGCGCGTCGGCGCCCGTGGTATGCGTGGTGTGGGGTGTGGAGCCGGTGTTGATGGACACCAAGTCATAGTCCAGCGGCGGGCGGTCTGCCAGCAGCACCTGGCGCCGCTCGCGGTCCAGACCGGTGACCTGGGCGCGCACAAAGCGCGCCCCGGCAAACACGCACAGGCGCACCAGGTCCAGGTGCACCGCATCAAAGTCGTAGTGGCCGGCCACATAGCCCGGCAGCATTCCCGAGTAGGGCGTGTGCGCATCGGTGCAAACCAGGGTGATGCGCAGCCCTGACAACGGCTGCATGCCAAAAGCCTTGAGCACGCCCACATGGCTGTGGCCGCCGCCCACCAGGACCAGGTCGCGCAGGATGGGGGGGGCGGCTGCTTGCATGGGGTTGATTGTGGCGTTGCGCGGCCGCTCAGCCCCGGCGCCAGCCGTGAAAGCGCCGCGCCCAGCGCAGCAAGATCGCTGGCGTGTGCTGGCGCCGCCAAACACCGGCGGCGTATTTGTTGGCCTCTGACAAGGTGGGGTAGCTGTGCACCGCGCCCAAGATGGCTGATACGCCCAAGCCCTTGCCCATGGCCAACACCCACTCAGCCAGCAGCTCCGCGCCCTGGGGCGCAACGATGGTCACACCCAAAATGCGGTCTTTGCCCGGCACCGTGAGCACCTGCACAAAGCCGGTGGGCGGCGGCGCGCCAGCGCCGCCATTGCACAGCGCGCGGTCCAGGTCGGCCAGGTCGTAGCGGCTGATTTCATAGGCCACGCCCTCGCGCAGTGCCTGCTTTTCGTTCAGGCCCACGCGCGCCACCTGGGGCTCGACAAAGGTGGCGCTGGGGATGACCCGCTGGTCCACCCGCGTGCGCCGGATGTCGCCAAACAAGGCGTTTACCGTGGCGTACCAGGCCTGGTGCGCCGCAGCGTGGGTGAACTGGTAGGGCCCGGCCACGTCGCCCGCTGCGTAAATGTTGGGGAATATGGTTTGCAAGTACTCGTTGGTTTGCACCGTGTGGTTCACGGCCAGGCCCAGGGCTTCTAGGCCATAGCCGCTCAGGCGCGCTTTGCGGCCCACGGCGCAGACCAAGAGGTCAAACGCCAGCGTGTGCTGCTGCCCGGCGTGCTCCAGCAGCAGGGTTTTTTCCCGCGCTGCGCCTGTGCCCGCCCAGGCGCAGCGCAGGGCCCGGTGCGCCGTTTTCACCACCACGCCGTCGGCTGTGAGCGCCTGCTGCACCATGGCGCAGACCGCGTCGTCTTCACGCTCCAGAACCTGCGGGGCGCTTTCGACCAGGGTGACGGCAGCACCCAGGCGCGCAAAAGCCTGGGCCAGCTCGCAGCCCACCGGACCGCCGCCCAGCACCGCGATGCGCTGGGGCAGCGCGCTGCACTGCGCGAGCTGATCCCACAGCGTGTCGCTGGTGGCAAAGCCCACGTCTTGCAACCCCGGCAGATCGGGCACGATGGGTTGGGCGCCTGTGGCAATCACCACGCTGCGGGTGGTGAGGCGTTGTACGGCACCGTCGGCGCCGCGCACCTCCACGGTCCAGGGGGTAACCAGTGTGGCGTGGCCTTGCAGCACCTGCACGCCCAAGTCGGTGTAGCGCTGCACGCTGTCATGCGGGGCGATGCGCGCAATGACCTCGTTCACGCGCCGCATGACAGCGACAAAATCGATCTGCGGCGGGTCGCTCAGCACGCCAAACTGCGCCGCGTTGCGTACCTGGTGTGCCACTTGCGCGCTTTGTATCAAGGCCTTGCTGGGTACGCAGCCCACGTTCAGGCAGTCGCCGCCCAGGGTGCGGGCTTCTACCAAAGTGACCTGGGCCTGCGCGGCCGCAGCGATATAGGCTGACACCAAGCCGCCCGCACCCGCGCCAATGACCACCAGATTGCGGTCAAAGCGCCGGGGCCGCTGGTTGCGCCAGGGCGCCAGTACGCGGCGCTGTTGCCACCACTGAAGCATTCGGCTGCTGGTCCACGGCAGCAGGGCAAACACCGCGCCGAGCGAGGCCAGTGCGGCCCCCACGTGCGGGGTGAGCACGTCGGCGCTCGACTGCAGGGCCGCCAGCTGTGTGCCCGCCTGGACGAACAAGGCGGTGCTGGCCAGCATGCCAACTTGGCTGACCGCATAAAAGGTGCGCGCGGGCATACTTGTGAGGCCCATCGCCAGGTTGATGAGGCTAAAGGGCACCAGGGGAATCAGGCGCAGGCTGAGCAAATACACGGCCCCTTCGCGCGCCAGGCGGGCTTGCATGGCCATCACGCGCGGCCCCATGCGCTCGCGCACCAGGTCGCGCAGCGCGTAGCGCGCCAGCAAGAACGACAGCGTCGCGCCCAGGCTAGATGCAAAAGACACTAGCACCAAGCCCCAGCCAAATCCCAGCAGCGCACCCCCGGCCAGCGTGAGTACCGCAATACCGGGCAGGGACAAGGCCGCGCACAGAAGGTAGAGCGCGAAAAAGCTGGCCCGTACCGCCCAGGGCGACTGTATATGCCAGTCCAGCAAAGCCGCGTGTTGCTGCTGCAGCGCCGACAGATTCAGCACCAGAT
>CAIYQF010000086.1 GCA_903928325.1 uncultured beta proteobacterium
ACTTTCTGGACACTGGCATTGCAAAAGACCAAGAGGGCGACTTCTACCACTGGAGCGCGGTGCTGCGCAGCGTCTCGGCTTTTGAGGTTTACCGCAAGGTCTACCGCGACGTGATCCGCCCTGAGCGGGTGGCCGAGTTGCTGATTTTGAAGGCCGATATGCCGCGCTCGCTGCACGCATCGCTGGTGGAGGTCTTAAACAACCTGGAGCGCGTGACCAGTGACCCACAGAGCGAAACCCTGCGCCGCGCGGGCAAGCTGCGCGCGCAATTGCAGTACGGTCGCATTGACGAGATTCTGGCCACCGGCCTGCACGCGTTTTTGACGCAGTTTTTGGACCGCGTCAACGACCTGGGCGTGCACGTGAGCCGCGAGTTTTTGGTACCGGTGACCTGATCCGCAGGCCCGCTAGGGCTTTGCTTGCGCTGGGGCGGCATCGCGTTCGCGCTGCCATTGGGCTTGCACCGCCTGCCCCAACTCGATCACCGCCATGGCGTAAAAGCTGCTCCAGTTGTAGCGGGTGACGGTGTAGAAGTTGTCGGTGCCCGCCACGTACTGGGTGGGTGCGCTGCCGTTGGGCAGTTCGATTAAAGCAAGCAAGCCGGGGTGGCGCGCGCCGCTTGCGTCCAATGCCACGCCTTTGTCCAGCAGGGCTGCGGGGCTGAGGCTGGGGACAATGTCGTTTTGCAGCAGGGCAGCTAAGTCCAGCTTTTGCGGGTCCAGTTGCACCGCGAAGTGCGTGGCCATGCCGGGCTTCCAGTGAAACGCCGCCAGGTAGTTGGCTACCGAGCCGATGGCGTCGGCGCGGCTGTCAAACAGGTCGATGCGGCCGTCGTCGTCAAAGTCCACCGCGTACTGGCGCCAGCTCGACGGCATGAACTGCGCCATGCCCAGCGCCCCGGCGTAGCTGCCGCGCACGGCCAAGGGGTCCAGGTCTTGCGTTTTGCACAGGCGCAAAAACTCTTCTAGCTCATGCAAAAAATAGGCCGCGCGCTGCGCAGCCTTTGGGTGTTCGGTGGGAAAGTCAAAGGCCAAGGTGCTCAGCGCGTCCAGGGTGCGGTAGCCGCCCATGCGCTGGCCGTAAATCGTCTCCACGCCCAGAATGCCGACGATGGTACTGGCCGACACGCCGGTTTCGCGCTCGGCGCGTGCCAGGATGGCTGCGTTGCGCTGCCAAAAGCGCACACCGGCCTGGATGCGCCTGGGCTCTACCACCCGACTGCGGTACAGCGCGTAGTTTTTAGCGGCGGTCAACGCGCCAGGAGTGACCGCCTGAATCACACTCCCGAGTCGATGCGCCTTGCCTATGGTCTTGCGAACCCATGCCGGATTGGCTTGGAGCCGTTGTGCCATCTCAGTGGCGGCCTGCATGGCTGTCGGGTTGTCGCGGTAGAGCGGCTCGGGCGGCGGCCTTTTGGTATGGCTGGACGAAAGGGCTTTTGGCGGCCTGGTGTTTACCTTGGCGGGCTGGGACGTCAATCCGGCGCTGTGGTGCGCGTGGCGTGACGCAAGGGATGCATCTGGCGGTGGTGTGGCGCACAGTGCCGCGCGCGAGATAAGTAAGACGCTGGCCAGGCGCAGCGCGCCCCAGCCTGCCCCCGCCGCGCCGTGGCTGCCCGCAGGTGGGGGCCCGCCGCTTGGACCGCTCAGGGGCGCGTGGTAAGCTGATTGTGAGGAAGACATGGACGAGCGGTGGCAAAGCAATGGATCGCGGACCATACCCGAAAACCCCCGCCGGTAGTGCCGCAGTGCAAGCGAATTTCTATGCATAAAACTGGATTTTTTACCCACCCTACCTGCCGCCAGCACGACATGGGCGATGGTCACCCCGAGTGCCCGCAACGCTTAGACGCCATCAGTGACCGGCTGCTGGTTACTGGTGTGCTCGATGCGCTGGAGCAGTGCTGCGCCCC
>CAIYQF010000087.1 GCA_903928325.1 uncultured beta proteobacterium
CTATATTTCTACCGGCGGCGGGGCGTTTCTGGAGGTTCTTGAAGGCAAAACCCTGCCGGCTTTTGAGATCCTGGGCCGCCGCTGCGGTGGCTGAGACCCCTCTTGTCAACGCGCCACGCAGGCGGGGCGTTGAGCAATCTGGATTGCTTAGGCACTTGCGCAGCGTCAAAACAGCGTAAGTCCGTCTAGGTGACAATAGACCCTGGGTTCGCTATGGGGCTGCCCATTACTTTATTTGGAACAACAACATGTCAAATCGTCGTGAATTCGTGGTGCAAATGGGTGTGGGCGCTGGCGCCTTGGCAGCTGGTGCAGCATTTGCTGAGGCGCCCATGGTGGCTGAGGCCGACGCCAACGCCAGCAGCCTAGGTTACAAAGCCGATGCCACCAAAGTGGACAAGACCAAGTTTCCGAAGTTTGCTGCGGGGCAAAATTGCGGTAGCTGTGCCCTGTTTCAGGGCAAAGCGGGTGACAAAGCGGGCAATTGCCCGCTGTTTGCCGGCAAGCAAGTCGCCAGCGTTGGCTGGTGCAGCGCCTACGCGAAAAAAGGCTGATCGCTACGCGGCCCTGGCCGCGGTGACCACCGCAGGGCCCGGTTGCATGCCGGGACGGCGGTGGTTTTTTCTTGGGCGCAAAATCGGGGCGCCGACGCGGGACTCCCCCTGACGTTGTAAACCGCCCCCACCCTGTAGCCCACGATGCCTTTCTCTCCCCTCGGTCTTTCCAGCGCCTTGTGCGCCGCAGCGCATGCTGCCGGTTTTGCAGCACCCACGCCGGTGCAGCAAGCGACCATTGCCGCAGTGCTCCAAGGGCGCGACGTGCTGGTGCGGGCGCAAACCGGCTCGGGCAAAACCGCCGCCTTCGCGCTGCCGCTGCTGCAACAGGTGTTGCCACAGCAGGCCGCACGCCGCGCGCCGCGCCGGGTGCAGGCCCTGGTGCTGGTGCCCACGCGCGAGCTGGCGGCGCAGGTGGGCGACGTACTGAAAGGCCTGGCCGCTGGTCTGAGCCCCGTGCCCAAAATCAGCGTGGTGTTTGGTGGCGTGTCCATTAACCCGCAAATGATGGGCCTGCGCGGGGGCACCGACATCGTGGTCGCCACGCCTGGGCGTTTGCTCGACTTGGTAGACCACAACGCAATCCATCTGTCCGAGCTCAAAACCGTGGTGCTCGACGAGGCCGACCGCCTGCTCGACCAGGGCTTTAGCGAGGAGCTGGCGCGCATTGTTGCCTTGCTTCCGGCGCAGAGCCAAAACCTGCTTTGTTCGGCCACCTTTGGCCCCCAGGTCAGCGCACTGGCACAAACCCTGTTGCGCGACCCGGTGCGCGTGGAGGTGCAAGACGCCCCCGACACCCGACCCGACATCGCCCAAAGCGCCATTGCCGTGGACACCCGCGCGCGCACCCAGCTGCTGCGCCACCTGATCCAGCAGTACGGCTGGAGCCGCACCCTGGTGTTTGTGGCCACCAAATACGCCGCCGAAATCGTGGCCGACAAGCTGCGCAAGGCCGGGCTGGACGCCGAACCCTTGCACGGCCAGCTCAGCCAAGGCAAGCGCAGCCAGGTGCTCGACGACTTCAAGGCCTCGCGCATTAGTGTGGTGGTGGCCACCGACCTGGCCGCGCGCGGCATCGACGTGGTGGAACTGCCGGTGGTGGTGAACTACGACTTGCCGCGCTCGGCTGACGATTACACCCACCGCATTGGCCGCACCGGCCGCGCGGGGCAGGCGGGCTTGGCGGTGAGCTTTGTCACCGCCGACACCGAAGCGCATTGGCGGCTGATAGAAAAACGCCAGGGCCTGGACGTGGTGTTGGAGGCGGTAGAGGGCTTTGAGCCCACCGAGGTGGCCGCATCACCCCAAGCCTTGGTGGACCACAGCGGCAACGGTGGCGTCAAAGGCAAGCGCCCGAGCAAAAAGGACAAGCTGCGCGCCGCAGCGGCTTGAGGCTTCTTGCACCTCTGCAAACCCATGACAGACGCCTCTCAAATCGAAATTCCGCCCTCTTTTGTGGCCGTGTTTGTAGCACCGGGCAAGACGCGCCCGAGCGCTTCACACGCAGAAGTCGCCGCGCGCTACGAGTTATGCGAGGACCTGGCCCAAACCCTGGTGCCTACGGCCACCCAACTGCAGCTCAACCGTGACTTGCACGCGTCAGCGGTACTGGCGCAGTGCCTTGAGGCATTGGTGGGTCCCGGCCCGGTGGTCGAGCGTGCCGAGGCGCGCTGGGTGGTCTGCCGCCTGGCCGAGTTGCTGGACTGGGAGCCGCCAGTGTTCCCTGCCGAGGACGTCACAGGCTGATATGGCAGCAGAGGGCGGCCTGCGCATGCACAGGGGGTGGTCTGAGGCGCGGGGCTCCTTCGGGCCGCGTAAGGCCCTGGCATGGGCGTCGGCCGTGGTGGTGGTGGTGTGGCTGCACGCGCTGGCCCTACAAGGTCTGGTCAGCGCGCTGCCGGGACTGGCGTCTGAGCTGGCATCGGCGCAGGCTACGCGTGCCTTTATTACCCGCACGGTGCGCATCGACAACGCCGCGCCCAAACCCTTGGCCAAACCCCTGCCCGCCGCGCCCCGGGCTGAGCCGCCTGTGGGCCCGTCGCCTGGGCCTGCAGGGCTGGATGCACCGACCCTGGCGCATGAGCCCGGTGATGCGCCCCGCACGTCCAGGCCCGAGCCAACAGCCCCCGAGCCAGTTGCACCCATCGAAGCCCTAGCGGGCAACGCACCGGCCGCGTCAGCGGCCTCCGACCCGGACACTGTGACGCAGGTGGATGCCGCCGCCGCGGAGTCTGCGGAAAAGCCGGCTGCACCGCCGCTTCCGGTATACGACTACGCGGTTCCGGGCTCGACCCGCCTGAAGTACGACGTCAGTGGCCTTGTCAAGGGTTTTAAGTACTACGTCTCGGGTGAGCTGCTGTGGTTGCAAGACGGGAAAACCTACGACGCGCGCCTGGAAATCAGCCACTTCTTGCTCGGCTCGCGGGTGCAAACCAGCAAAGGGGCGCTCACGTCGCAGGGTCTGGAGCCCCTTCGTTTTGGCGACAAGGTGCGCAGCGAGGTGGCGGCGCACTTCCAGCGCGCCAAAGGTTTGGTCACTTTCAGCGCCAACAGCCCCGACGTGCCGCTGCTGCCTTGGGCGCAAGACCAGCTCAGCGTGTTTGTGCAGTTGGCGGCGATGTGGGGGGGCAACGCGTCGCGCTTTGTGCCCGGCATGCAACTGCCGTTCCAGGCCGTGGGGCCGCGCAGCGCGGAAAACTGGGTGTTCGTGGTCGGCGAATCGGAGCGCCTCAAGGTCGATGGCCGTGAACTGTCGTCGATCAAAATGCTGCGCGAGCGTTCGTTGGACTACGACGTGCGGGTGGAGCTGTGGCTGGCGCCTGCCCTGGACTACCTGCCAGCGCGCATACGCTTGACACAAAGCAATGGCGACGAGGTCGACATGCTATGGCGCA
>CAIYQF010000088.1 GCA_903928325.1 uncultured beta proteobacterium
CGGGCACAACTCCAGGCCCACCGCTTTGACGGTGGCGTACAGCGCGGCGTCTTCGCCGGGTTCGCCGCAGGCCGCCATCCAGTTGGCCGAGAGTTTGACGCGCGACAACTCAATCGGCGCGGCCAGCAAATTCGTAATCGCCTCAGCCACCGCCATGCGGCCCGAAGCCGGGGCGTTGACAGACGCCAGCGGCGTGCGCTCGCCCATGGCCCTGGCCTCACCGGCAAACCCCAGGTAAGCCGCCCGCGTCACCGCGCAGTCAGCCACTGGCACCTGCCAGGGGCCGACCATCTGGTCACGGTGCGTGAGGCCTCCGACGGTGCGGTCGCCAATGGTGATCAAAAAGCGCTTGGACGCCACCGTGGGGTGCGACAACACGTCGATGACCGCCTTTTGTAAGTCCACGCCGGTCAGGTCCAGCGGCGCAAAGGTGCGCGCCACGGTTTGTACGTCGCGGTGCATTTTGGGCGGCTTGCCCAAGAGCACGTTCATGGGCATGTTGACAGGGCTCGCGCCCGTGCTTCCCTCATCGGAGACCACCAGTTGCCGCTCTTCAGTGGCGACACCCACCACGGCAAACGGGCAGCGCTCGCGCTCGCACAGGGCGGTAAACAGCGCCAGCGACTCCGGTGCGATGGCCAGCACGTAGCGTTCCTGGCTTTCGTTGCACCAGATTTCTTTGGGCGCCATGCCGCTTTCTTCCAGAAGCACGGCCCGCAGGTCGAAGCGCGCGCCGCGGCCCGCATCGTTGGTCAGCTCGGGGAATGCATTGGACAGGCCGCCAGCACCCACGTCGTGGATGGCCAGAATCGGGTTGCCCAGGCCGTTCGGCCCGGCGTCTCGGCCCAAGATCCAGCACTGGTTGATCACCTCTTGCGCGCGGCGCTCCATCTCGGGGTTGCCGCGTTGCACCGAATCAAAGTCCAAGTCGGCGGCATTGGCGCCCGTGGCCATGGAACTGGCGGCGCTGCCGCCCATGCCAATGCGCATGCCGGGGCCACCGAGCTGAATCAGCAAGCTGCCAGCAGGAAACTCGATCTTGTGGGTCTGCGTGTCGTCTATCACGCCCAAGCCTCCGGCAATCATGATGGGCTTGTGGTAGCCGCGCTGCACCGTGTCCGCGCTGCTGGCCACGCTTTGCTCATATTGCCGAAAGTAGCCCAGCAAATTGGGCCGCCCGAACTCGTTGTTGAACGCCGCGCCGCCGAGTGGGCCCTCGATCATGATTTGCAAGGGGCTGGCGATGTAATCGGGTTTGCCGTAAATGGGGGTCAGATTCCAATTAATTTTGGAGACCGTAAAACCTGTCAGCCCTGCTTTGGGTTTGGAGCCACGACCGGTCGCGCCTTCATCGCGAATTTCGCCGCCCGCGCCTGTCGAGGCGCCGGGGAAGGGGGAAATGGCGGTGGGGTGGTTGTGGGTTTCCACCTTCATCAGGATGTGCTGGGTGGCCTGCGATTTTTGGTAGTGCGGCGAACGCACGGTCTGACCGGTAGCACTGGCGCTGGCTGAAAAGCGCGCGACCTGGCTGCCTTCCATCACCGAGGCGTTGTCCGAATACGCCACCAGCATGTGTTGCGGGTTGGTTTGGTGGGTGTGGCGGATCATGCCAAACATGCTGCTGGCCTGGGCCACGCCGTCGATAGTGAATTGGGCATTGAAGATCTTGTGGCGAC
>CAIYQF010000089.1 GCA_903928325.1 uncultured beta proteobacterium
CTTTGCCTACGTGCGCCCGCATGATTTGGAGGTGCGGCGTTACCAGGTGGGCGATGCAGCGCAGGCGCCCCAGAGCGGCATCGCCGCCAAGCTGTTGCGCGCCATAGTGGTGGGGCCCACCGCGCGCTTGGAACTCGCGCCGCTCGAAGGCGCGGCCAGTGGCAGCGCCGACATTGTGGAGGCCCACATCTCCGCGCAGCAATTCCGCGAGATGGACTTCAAAGAAGGCGAGACCCTGGTCCTTACGCCACGCAAGGCGCGGGTGTTTGTGGCTTAAACCCGCTGCGAAAACGCCCGTTCAAACAATAAAAAAGGGGCTCAATCCGTTTGGCTGAACCCCTTGGTCGCTCCGGCGCCCTTTGGAGCGCGGCGCAAACGGTGTGAAAGCGCTTACTTGGTCGAAGCTTCCCAGACAGCATGTGAGTACGCTGCTTTACCCGGGTCTTTCTTGATTACGGGTGAGCTGCCGCTGGACAAAAGCACTTTGACCGTGCGCTCGTAGGCGGCGGGCTCCAGGTAGCCCATCTTGGCGGTGCCCGCGGTGGTAATCAGCTTGGCCACGTTTTCCATCTGGCGTTTTTGCACGGCTTCGTTGGCGCTGCCTGAGGTGTCTGCCTTGACCACGATCTTGGCGGCTTCAGCCGGGTTTTTTACCGCGTCGTTCCAGCCCTTGAAGCTGGCTTTGAGAAACTTGGCCATGCGCGCCACAAAGGCCGGGTCTTTCAGGTTGGACTCGAGCACGTACAGGCCGTCTTCCAGCGAGGCCACGCCTTCTTTTTCATAGAAGAAGGTGATCAGGTCGCTCTCTTTGACGCCAGCGTCCACTACTTGCCAGTATTCGTTGTAAATCATGGTCGAGATACAGGCGGCTTGGTTTTGCAAGAGCGGGTCGACGTTAAAGCCTTGTTTGAGGATCTTGATGTCGGTGTCGGTCTTGTAGCCGAGCTTGGACATCCAGTTCAAGAAGGGGTATTCGTTGCCGCCGTACCAGACGCCAAGGGTCTTGCCCTTGAGGTCTTTTGGGCTGTTGACGCCGCTGGACTTCTTGCAGGTCAGCATCAGGCCTGATTGGTTGAACACCTGGGCTATGTTGACCAGGGGCACACCGGCTTCGCGGGCGGCCAGGGCGTCGGGCATCCAGTTCACCACCACGTCGGCGGCTTTGCCCGCAATCACTTGCACGGGCGAAATGTCCGGGCCACCGGCCTTGATGGTCACGTCCAGGCCCGCATCCTTGTAGTAGCCCTTGGCCTGGGCCACGTAGTAGCCGGCAAATTGGGCTTGGGGCAGCCACTTGAGTTGCACGATGACTTTTTCCTGGGCGCTGGCGGCAAAGCCGGTGACGGCCAGCAGGCTGGCGAGCAGCGTTTTGGTTAACTTGGAACGCAGAATCATGGATTTCTCCTAGGGTTGAAAAGGCAGGGAACAAAAAGCGCACCCTTCAGGGTACGCCGGGGAAGCAAAGAGGGCAAGGGGTGCAAACACGGGTGGCGGCTTATTTTTTGCCCCGGATCGACGGGTGCCAAAAGGCCGCGCGCCGCTCCCAAGCCGCCAGCAGCGCGTAGGCCACTGAGCCGGTTACGGCCGACACGGTCACGGCCGCCCACACCAGAGGCATATTCATGCGCGTGGCTTCGGTGCTGATGCGAAAGCCCAGGCCCGAGGTGGGTGAGCCAAAAAACTCGGCCACGATGGCGCCGATCAGTGCCAGCGTGGCGTTGATCTTGAGCGCCGAAAACACAAAGGGCAGCGCCGAGGGCAGGCGCAGCGACCACAGGGTGCGGCCATAGCTGGCGGCGTAGCTGTGCATCAGCTCGCGCTCCAGCCGGTCTGCGGCCTTCAGGCCCGCCAGCGTGGACACCAGCATGGGGAAAAACGTCATCAGCACCACCACCGCCGCCTTGGATGGCCAGTCAAAGCCAAACCACATCACCGCAATAGGCGCCACGCCCACCAGCGGGATGGTGCTGGTCAACGAGGCAATAGGCAGCAGGCCGCGTTGCAAAAACGGCAGGCGGTCAATCGCCAGCGCCACGCCAAACCCCAGGCTGCAGCCCGTCAGCCAGCCCACCAGCACTGCCTTGACTACGGTTTGTACAAAGTCGCTGCCCAGCACCGGCAGGTGCTCTTGCAGCGACACCACGATCAGCCAGGGCGCGGGTAACAGCACGCGCGGCACGTCCAGCGCCACGGTGAGCAACTGCCAAAAGTAGACGATCCACACGCCAAACACTGCTGCCGTGAGCAGCGGGTACCACCGGCTTCCATCCAATGCCGCCATGCGCTGGATGCCCAGCACTGCTAGTACCGCCAAGGCGCCAGTTGCGGCCCAAAACGGCGCGTCCTTGGGCGTGTCGGTGGTAGCCAGTCGGGAGAACAAAAAGTACCAGGCCAGTCCCAGGGCGGCAAGATTCCAAGCTGCGGCCAGCCCAGGGCGCTGAAGTGGGGTGGGGGCGGCGGTCATGCGCGCCTCCGGGGTCCGAGTACAGTGGCTTCCAGTGCCGCCATGGCCGCGGTCAAGGCCAGACCCAGTAGCGCCGACATCACCAGTGCCGACCAGATTTGCACCGTTTGCCCGTAGTAGGAGCCCGTAAGCAGGCGCGCGCCCAAACCGGCTTGTGCGCCGGTGGGCAATTCGGCCACCATGGCGCCCACCAGCCCTGCGGCAATACCCACGCGCAGCGCGGGAAACAAAAATGGCAGTGCGGCGGGCAGGCGCAGCATCCAAAGTGCCTGCCAGTGCGTGGCAGCATAGGTGTGCATCATCTCGGTCTCTATCACCTGGGGCGAACGCAGCCCCTGCACCATCGCAACGGTGACCGGAAAAAAGCACAAGTACATGGCAATCACCGCTTTGGGCGCCACGCCGGCAAAGCCCATGCTGCCCAAAATCACCAGTACGATGGGCGCAATGGCCAGCACCGGCACCGACTGCGAAGCCACGATCCAGGGCAGCAGCGCCCGGTCCAGCGTGCGTGAATGCACGATGCATACCGACAACACCAAGCCCAGCAGCGTGCCCATGGCAAAGCCCACCAGCGTACTTTGGCCGGTCACGGCCACATGGAACAGCAGGTTGCGCGGCGAGTCCAGCGGCCAGTCCACCAGGCTGCTGTACAGGTCCAGCGCCACTTGGTGGGGCGCTGGCAGCACCGGGCGCTGCATGGCCAGGGTGGCGTCCACCAGCTCGCGCCAGCCCCAGGGACCTTTGGGTTCGAGCACGCGCTCAATGGCGCCGGGCGCGTTCAGGTAAATGGTCAGCGCATACCAGCCGATCAGCATAGCCGCCAAAATCACCACGATGGGCAGGCCCTGCGACTGCAGGCGCGCCCCCCAAGACGCGGGGGGGGCGCTAGTCGTGGTGGCCATCGGCAAGCGCCTCGCGCACCGCGTGCGCCATTTCCATGAATTCGACCGAGTCCCGCAGGCCCAGGTGGCGCTCGTTGGGCAGGGTGGAGCGGATAGTGCGCACAATGCGCCCGGGCCGGGGCGACATGACCACGATGCGCGTGGACAAATATACGGCCTCGGCAATCGAATGGGTGACAAACACCACGGTGCGCCGTTCCCGCTGCCAAAGCTGCTGCAACTGCTCGTTAAGCCGGTCGCGGGTGATTTCGTCCAGCGCGCCAAAGGGCTCGTCCATCATCAAAATGCGCGGCTCAAACGACAGTGCTCGCGCAATCGAGGCGCGCTGCTGCATGCCGCCTGAGAGCTGCCAGGGGAATTTGGACTCAAAACCCGTCAGGCCCACGCGCGCGAGTTGCTCGCGGGCAATCGCCTCACATTCGGCGCCCGGTCGGCCCTGGATTTGCAAGGGCAGTTTGACGTTGCCCAGCACCGTGCGCCACGGAAACAGCGCCGGGGCCTGGAACACATAGCCGTAAGCGCGCGCCAGCCGCGCGTCGTGGGGCGAGACACCGTTGACCAGCACGCTGCCGCTGGTGATGTGCTCCAGGTCGGCGATCACCCGCAAGAGCGTGGTTTTGCCGCAGCCCGAGGGGCCGATCAGCGAAACAAATTCGCCCGGTTCAATGGCCAAGTCTACGTTGGAGAGCGCATGCACCGGCGCGGTATGCGGGTTGTAAATCAGCGACGCGTCGCGCACGTCGACGGCCAAGTGGGGTGGCTTTGTTGCCGGGTCCTGGGTCATTCAAGCTTCTCGGTCGGGGTTTTTTTCTAAGTACCAGCGCGCTCCAGCATAGCGTGCAGCAGCACATTGCATCCCGCCGTGATGTGCTCAGGCTTGGCGTCCTCAATCTCGTTGTGGCTGATGCCGTCTTTGCAGGGAATAAAGATCATGCCGCTGGAGGCCAGTTTGGCCATGTACACCGCGTCATGCCCGGCGCCCGAGACCACCGGCATGTTCGAGTACCCCAGTTTGGCCGCCGCGCGCGCCACCGCGTCAATGCAATCGGCATGAAAGCCGATGGCCGAGTAGCTCGACACCAGTTCAATCTTCACGTCCAACCCGGTCTCGGTGGCTTTGCGAGCGGCAAAGGCCTTCACCTCGTCGGCCATCTGGTCCACCAAAGCGTCGGTGGCGTTGCGCAGGTCGATGCTGAACTTGACGCGCCCCGGTATCACATTGCGGCTGTTGGGATGCACTTGCACCATACCCACGGTGCCGCGCCCATGTGGCGCGTGGCGCAGGGCGGCGGCTACCACCTCTTGCATGATGTGGGTGGCCACCTGCATGGCGTCGCGGCGCAGCGCCATGGGCGTGGGGCCAGCATGCGCTTCCATGCCGGTCACAGTGCAGTCAAACCAGCGAATACCCAGCACGCCTTGCACCACGCCGATGGTCACGTCGTTGTCCTCGAGCACCGGCCCTTGCTCAATATGCGTCTCAAAATACGCTCCAATCGGGTGGTCGCCGGGTTCTTGCTCGCCCACATAGCCAATGCGCGCCAGCTCCGCGCCCACGGTCTTGCCCTCGGTGTCGGTGGCCGCATACGCGTGCTCCAACGTGAAAGCCTTGGCAAACACGCCCGAGCCCATCATCACGGGCACAAAGCGCGAACCCTCTTCGTTGGTCCAAAACGCCACTTCAATCGGCGCCTCGGTCTCGATGCCAAGGTCGTTGAGGGTGCGCACCACTTCAATGCCCGCCAGCACGCCGTAGTTGCCATCAAACTTGCCGCCCGTGGGCTGGGTGTCGATGTGGCTGCCGGTCATGATCGGCGGCAGGCTGTTGTTGCGCCCGGCGCGGCGCATAAAGCCGTTGCCGATTTTGTCGATGGTCACCGTCATCCCGGCCTCGCGCGCCCAGCGGGTGACCAGGTCGCGGCCTTGCTTGTCCAGGTCGGTGAGCGTTAAGCGGCAGACGCCACCTTTTTGAGTCGCGCCGATTTGGGCCAGTTCCATCAGCGACGCCCACAGGCGCTCGCCGTTGATGCGAAGGGTGGAAATATCCACGGTGGTTGCAGTCATATTGGTTTCCTTAATCTGATTGGGTGACGTGGAAAAACAAACATCACCGAGCCACAGCCGAAGGCCTCAAAGCCTCCGCCCGCAAGCGCGAAGCCGCAAAATTCGAGCTAAACGCCGGGCGCCTGACGTACTGCCCCGCCCCACGTACAGCCCGCAAATCACCCTGCACAAACACCAACTCCCCTCGGCTGATGGTGTGGCTAGGAATGCCAGTAACCGTCCGCCCCTCAAAAATATTGAAATCCCCCTTGCTGTGCTGGGTAGCCGCAGACAAGGTCTTGGTCCCCGCCGGGTCCCACACCACCAAATCCGCGTCCGCCCCCACCGACACGCTGCCCTTTTGCGGGTAAATATTGAAAAGCTTGGCAGTGTTGGCCGAGGTAATGGCCACGAACTCGCTGGGCGTCAGGCGCCCGGTGTTCACGCCGGCGTCCCAGATCACGGCCAGGCGCTCTTCCACGCCGCCAGTGCCGTTAGGGATTTTGGAAAAATCGTCTTTGCCCACAGCTTTTTGCGCCGCGCAAAAAGTGCAGTGGTCGGTGGCCGTGGTGTGCAAATTGCCGCTTTGCAGGCCGCGCCACAAATATTCCTGGTTTTCTTTGCCGCGAAAGGGCGGGCTCATGACGTGGGCGGCGGCGGTGGCGAAGTCGGTGTGGCGGTAGACGCTGTCGTCCACCACCAGGTGGCCAGCCAGCACTTCGCCGTAGACGCGCTGGCCGCGTGCGCGGGCGCGGGCAATGGCCTCTGCGGCCTCGATGCAGCTCACGTGCACCACATAAATCGGCACGTTCAGCACATCGGCAATCGCAATCGCGCGGTTGGCGGCCTCGCCTTCGACCATCGGCGGCCGGCTCAGCGGGTGGCCCTCGGGGCCGGTGATGCCCATCTTGGCCACCTCCTGCTGCAGCAGGTAGACCAGTTCGCCGTTCTCGGCGTGCACGGTGGGCATCGCGCCCAGTTCCAGCGACCGCTTGAAGCTGTTCACCAGCGTCTCGTCGTCGCACATGATGGCGTTCTTGTAGGCCATGAAGTGCTTGAAGCTGTTGACGCCTTCATCGGCA
>CAIYQF010000090.1 GCA_903928325.1 uncultured beta proteobacterium
ACTCTCCATCATCAAGCCCGACGCAGTGGCCAAAAACGTGATTGGGCAAATTTACGCCCGTTTTGAAGCCGCTGGCCTCAAGGTCGTGGCTGCGCGCATGGCCCATTTGTCCCGCGGTGAAGCCGAAGCCTTTTACGCAGTGCACAAGGCTCGCCCGTTCTTCAAAGACCTGGTTGATTTCATGATTTCCGGTCCCGTCATGATCCAGGCCCTCGAAGGCGAGAACGCGATCCTGACCCACCGCGACCTGATGGGCGCCACCGATCCCAGGAAAGCCGCCCCCGGAACCATCCGCGCTGATTTCGCCGCCAGCATCGACGCCAACGCCGTTCACGGCTCGGACGCCGCAGAAACCGCTGCCGTTGAGATTGCTTTCTTCTTCGCTGGCATGAACGTTTATTCGCGCTAATTTGCACCATGGCGGCCAATCTTCTCGACTATGACCTCGAGGGCTTGGCCCTTTTTTGTGAGCGTCTAGGCGAGAAGCGTTTCCGCGCGGTCCAGCTGTTTCGCTGGATCCACCAAAAAGGCGCGTCCGACTTTGACGCCATGACCGACTTGGCCAAGTCCTTGCGCGAAAAGCTCAAGACCTGCGCCACGGTTGCTCCGCTTCCCGTAGTTTCTCAGCACGCATCCAGCGACGGCACCATCAAATGGCTGTTTGACGTGGGCGCTGGTGACGCGGTAGAAGCCGTTTTTATCCCCGAATCTGACCGTGGCACGCTGTGCATTTCGTCCCAGGCGGGTTGCGCTGTGGGTTGCCGCTTTTGCTCCACCGGCCACCAGGGCTTTAGCCGCAATTTGACGGCGGGTGAAATCGTCTCCCAACTCTGGTTTGCCGAGCATTTTTTGCGCAAGCACCTGGGGCGCGACGAGCGCATCGTCTCCAACGTGGTGATGATGGGCATGGGCGAGCCTTTGCAAAACTACACCGAACTCGTGCCCGCCCTCAAGGTGATGCTCGACGACCACGCCTACGGCCTGTCGCGCCGCCGCGTCACGGTGTCGACCTCTGGCATGGTGCCCATGATGGACCGGCTGGGCCAAGACTGTCCGGTGGCTTTGGCGGTGTCCTTGCATGCGCCCAACGACGCCTTGCGTGAAAGCCTGGTGCCCCTGAACAAAAAATATCCAATTGCCGAGCTGATGCAGGCCTGCGTGCGCTACCTGGCGGTGGCACCGCGCGACTTTATTACCTTCGAATACTGCATGCTCGATGGCGTCAACGACACGCCTGAGTTGGCCGCGCAGTTGGTTGAATTTTTGCGCACCTCGGGTGGCAACCTGAATTGGTGCAAGGTCAATCTGATTCCCTTCAATCCGTTTGCCGCCTCGGGCCTGACGCGGTCATCCGTGGCGCGGGTGCAGGCTTTTTCTGAGGTGTTGAGTCGCGCTGGCGTCGTTACCACGGTGCGCAAAACGCGCGGCGACGACATTGCCGCTGCCTGTGGCCAGTTGGCCGGTGACGTGAAAGACCGCACAGGCGTGGTGGTGCGCATGCACAAGCAGCGCAGCGCGCCATTGCCGGGCCAAGGTCTTGCGGCTGTTGCGGCGCTGGTGGACTAAGCCGATGCGTACGGCCGCTTTTTGGAGCCACTGGCTATCACCCATCCAAGGCGGCATGGGCAAGCGTGCGTGCCTGCTTTGCTTTTTGGGCTTGCTGACGGTGTGGGGTGGTTTGGTTGCATGTTCCACCGCGACAGGGTCTGGCAAGGCCGATCTGGCGACCGAGTCCGACGAAACCGACAGCCGCAAACGCGCGCGCATTCGCCTCGAACTTGCAGTGAATTATTTCAACGAAGGCAAGACGGCGATTGCGCTGGACGAACTTAAGCAGTCGATCGCGGCTGATTCGGGCCTGTACGAAGCCTTTAACCTTCGGGCGTTGGTGTATATGCGGCTCAACGAGCAGGCCTTGGCCGAGGAGAGTTTCCGGCGGGCGCTGGCACTAAATTCCAGCGCCGCAACCGTACACCATAACTACGGTTTCATGCTGTGCAACCAAGGTCGAACCAACGAGGCTTTGACACAGTTTTCCGCTGCTTTGGCCCAATCGACCTACCAGGAGCGGTCCAAAACTTGGATGGTTCAGGGCCTTTGCCAGGCGTCTGCGGGACGGGCGCGCGACGCTGAATCGAGCTTGCTGCGCGCCTACCAACTCGACCCTGATAACCCGGTGGTGGCCTACAACCTGGCCTTGCAATTCTTTAAGCAAGGCCAATACCCCGAGGCGCAGCGCTATCTGCTTCGCTTAAATGGGTCGCCGCTGGCCAACGCCGAGTCGCTTTGGCTTGGCGCCAAACTGGCTCGCGCAACGGGCAATGTCCAGGGGGTTGACGCCGCGGCTGTGGTATTGCGATCCCGTTTCCCGGACGCGCGTGAACGGCTGCTGTTGGACCGAGGTGCTTTCGATGAATGACCATGACGATGTTGCTCCCCTTTTGCACCGCGTGGAGTCTGGCACTGCTGACATGCCGCCGGCATCCGTGAAGACCGCGGGCCAGTTGTTAGCCGATGCACGCCAGGCGTCGGGCTTGACCTTGGACGTGTTGTCGGGCCGCCTGAAAATTCCGGTGCAGCGCCTGCTCGACTTGGAGCGAGACCGCTTTGACGAATGGCCCAACACGATGGTGGTGCGCGCGGTGGCGGCGAGTGTGGGGCGCCAATTGGGCATGGATACGGAGCAGCTGCTGTCCCAATTGCCACAGCCCAAGCGGGACTATTTCCCGGAGCCGGTTGCGCAAGCGCCGGTGGGTTTTCGCAGCAAGCAGCTGACCATGCATCACGGCGAGGGTGCTTTCCCATCGCGGTTTTTTTGGTTGGCTGGAGCTTTGGTCCTGGGTGCGTTTGTGTTGTACCTCTCGCCCACGATCGAAACCGCGATCCAAAGTGTGTGGCCCCGTGCATCCGATGCGTCGGCAAGTACGGAGTCGCTTACCCAAGAGGCGACGGGCCTGCAGATTGCCGTCCCGTCTGCGCCGACAACCGATCCGACGCAGGCGCAAGACGCGGCTGCAGAACCCGGCGCAGCGCTGGCAGCCAATACCAGCGTGCAGGCCCCTGCACAGCCTTTGTTGCGCTTTTTGGCTAAGGGTCCTACCTGGATCGAGGTGCGCGATGCGAAAGGTGACGTATTGCTGCGCCGGACGTTGGTGGCAGACGAAGCGGCGGTCTCCTCGGGCGAACTTCCGCTTTCGGTGGTCGTGGGCAAAGTCGATCTCACCGTGGTGGAGTTCCGTGGCAAAGTACTCATTTTGGAGGCCTCCGGACCGGACAATGTGGCAAGGTTCAAGGTGCAATGATGACAGACAACAAGGCGCTAGAGTTCCCAACGGTGCTTGGGAGAAATAGCCGGCAGGCCCGGGTGACTTGCAACGATACGGTGGTGACAATCGGTGGCGGTGCGCCGGTGCGTATCCAGTCCATGACCAATACCGACACGGTGGACGCGATCGGTACCGCCATCCAGGTCAAAGAGTTGGCGCTGGCGGGGTCCGAGATGGTGCGCATCACCGTTAACACGCCCGAGGCAGCACAGGCAGGGCCCTACATCCGTGAGCAACTCGACCGCATGGGCGTGTCCGTGCCCTTGATCGGGGACTTTCATTTCAACGGCCACCGCTTGCTGACCGACTTTCCGGATTGCGCGCAGGCCTTGTCCAAATACCGCATCAACCCTGGCAATGTGGGCAAGGGGGATAAAAAAGACCGCCAGTTCGGCCAAATGATCGACGCCGCGCTGCGCTGGGACAAGCCGGTGCGTATCGGCGTGAATTGGGGCAGTTTGGACCAGGAGTTACTCGCCCACCTGATGGACGCCAACGCCCAGTTGGACGTCCCGCTGGCCGTCAAGCAGGTGATGTACCAGGCGCTCATCAGTTCCGCCGTGGGTTCAGCCGAGTTGGCGCAGTCCATGGGCATGCAAGAGAGCCAGATCATTATCTCGTGCAAGGTCAGTGGCGTGCA
>CAIYQF010000091.1 GCA_903928325.1 uncultured beta proteobacterium
GACCTTCATCGTCGGTATCTCGCCGAACTACGCCAGCATCGGTGTGGCCGCCCCGGTCATTCTGATTGCCTTGCGCTTGTTGCAAGGATTGGCTTTGGGTGGTGAGTACGGTGGTGCCGCCACCTATGTGGCCGAACACGCGCCGCACGGCAAGCGTGGCGCCTACACCGCTTGGATTCAAACCACCGCCACCTTGGGCCTGTTCTTGAGCCTGATGGTGATTTTGGGGACGCGTACCGCCATTGGTGAAGAAGCCTTTGCCGATTGGGGTTGGCGCGTTCCGTTCATCGTGTCCATCTTGCTCTTGGGCGTGTCGGTCTACATTCGTTTGAGTATGAATGAGTCGCCCGCTTTCACCAAGATGAAGGCCGAGGGCAAGACGTCCAAAGCGCCCTTGAGCGAAGCCTTTGGTCAATGGAAAAATCTGAAAGTTGTGATCTTGGCGCTGGTTGGTCTGACGGCTGGTCAAGCCGTGGTTTGGTACTCAGGTCAGTTCTATGCCTTGTTCTTCTTGACCCAATCGCTCAAGGTAGACGGTCCAACCGCCAACGTAATGATCGCGATCTCTTTGGTGATCGGTACGCCTTTCTTCATTGTGTTTGGTGCTTTGTCCGACAAAATCGGTCGCAAGCCCATCATCTTGGCTGGCTGCTTTTTGGCTGCGGTCACCTACTTCCCGGTGTTCACTGCTTTGACCAAGGCCGCCAACCCCGATTTAGCTGCTGCGCAATCTGCTGCCAAGGTCACTGTCACGGCCGACCCTGCAGAATGCTCCTTCCAGTTCAACCCTACGGGCACCAAGAAGTTCACTTCGTCGTGCGACATTGCCAAGCAAAAGCTGGCTTCCGCATCGGTGAGCTATGACAACGTGGTGGCGCCTGCTGGAACCCCTGCGGTGATCAAAGTGGGTGAAACCGAAGTGCTGACCGCCATCACGCCCGAAGACATCGCTGCCGCCAAAGAAGCCGCCGAGAAGAAATTGGCCGACCTGAACGCTGCAGAGACCAAGGACGCTAAAGCCATTGGCGCAGCAACCGCTAGCGTGAAATCCTTGAGTGGCGAGAAAACGGCCAAAGACGCGGTCTTGTCGGGCAAGCTCAGTGCGGCACTTAAAGCCGCTGGCTACCCAGCCAAGGCGGACATGGCCAAGTTCGACAAGGTCACCGTGGTCATCATCCTCACCTACTTGGTGTTGTTGGTGACGATGGTGTATGGCCCTATTGCCGCCATGCTGGTCGAAATGTTCCCCACACGCATCCGTTACACGTCCATGAGCCTGCCCTACCACATCGGTAACGGCTGGTTCGGCGGCCTGCTGCCCACCACCGCTTTTGCGATCGTGGCCCAGACCGGCAATATGTACAACGGCCTGTGGTACCCCGTCATCATCGCGGGTGCAACCGTCGTAATCGGTGGCCTGTTCGTCAGCGAAACCAAGGATGTGGATATTTACGCCAACGATTGATGCGTTGCGATTGATTTGAGTTGACGCCCCGGCCCTCGTGGTCGGGGTTATTTACAGGCTCTCTTTGTGAGGGCCTTTTTTTTGAGGAATGGTTATGTGGAAAATTGCAGTGGGATTTGCCGTGTTTGCGGCCTTGGCGATTTATGTATTGAGCAAAGGCGGAGATATTGACATGAGCGGTGAAAAGCACGGCGGCGACGCCACGCACACCGAGGCGCCAGCCCTTACGGCACCGGCGACCAGCGAAGCGAAATAAAATTACCAAAAACGGTATTTTTTGTGGTAAGTACCTATACTTGCCAGCATGCGGTACACAAAAACGGAAATGGGTCAGCAAGCGTTTAAGCAACGCTCGTCCCTTCTTTCTACCCGCCAGCGTGCCTGCTTTATTCTTTTTGATGGTATTAACACCGCTGACGAGGTGCTGGCTTCAACGGCGGGCTTGGGCGCCACCTGGGACGATGTGCAGTATTTGGTGGACCAAGGCTTGGTACTTGCCCTGGGTGCACCAGGCGCACCGCCACAGCCCACGCCGTCCGATATAGCGACCCCTGTTGAAGCCCTATTGCCCCCCACGCTCAGTGCCCAGGCACGTTACACCGTGGCCAAACCCTTGGCCACACAGCTCACTGCCAGCTTGGGCCTGAAGGGATTTCGCCTGAACTTGGCTGTGGAGTCGGCCGCTGGTTGCGATGACTTGTTATTGCTTTTACCCAAAATCGAGGCTGCACTAGGCCCCGATACGTGCCAGGAATTGGCGCGCGCACTCAAGGATTGAACCCACCACTGCCTAGAATGCCTCTCCCCATCCCAGAGAGCATTCACCATGTCCCAAGGCACCATCCGCATTCGCGGGGCGCGGCAGCACAATCTCAAGAACCTTGACCTGGACATCCGTACGGGTGAGTTGACGGTGGTCACCGGCCCGAGCGGTTCGGGCAAGTCGAGTCTGGTGTTTGACACGCTGTACGCCGAGGGCCAGCGCCGCTATGTGGAAACCTTTTCCGCCTACGCCCGCCAGTTCCTGGACCGGATGGACAAACCGGCGGTCGACAAGGTCGAAGGCGTGCCCCCGGCCATTGCCATCGACCAGAC
>CAIYQF010000092.1 GCA_903928325.1 uncultured beta proteobacterium
ATCTCACAGCTTCCGCCAGAGCTCCATAAAAAAACCCCGCTACGCGGGGTTTTTTACGTTTAAAACAAAAATCCGGTGGAAAGCACCTGCTCGGTCATCCAAATCGCCTGGTCCGCCGTACCCATATACACCGGCACGCCGCGCAGGGCGCCGTAGGCGATCTTGGACGTGAGTTCAAGATAAATCGACTTGTATACGGTGTATCGCACGCCCACTTCTATGCCGGCTGTCCAGCCATTGACTTGCCACCAATCGTTGCTCGCGAAACAGCATACGTTTTGGTTTTTTGGCCCCACCTGGTTTGGGTTTCCCAAAATAGTGTTGTCCGCATGCGGCAACAAAATACCGGCACCAGCGCGGCTAATCAGTTGCAAATCACCGGGCTGCTTTTCGGGTCCGGCCAGGTGGTGCAACCACACCGCATTGACCATGAGATGGTTCAAGCCGTTGTGCAGCGCATAACTAAAGTTTTGCGCATTGAGTACCATGTTCGTATTAGCAGCCTGGTTGTTTATGGTTCCAGTCACGGCAGCAGTTTGGTTGAAATCGGTGTTGTATTTGCTGTGGTCCAGCGAAAACTCGATGGCAAAGGTTTTCTCCGGGTTCATGAACCGGCCAATGCGGATATTTTCTTGGGGGGTAGTGAAATCCAGGTTGGCAATCGAGTCGAGGGTCTGCTGAAAGTTTGCTGGATAGTCCCCGGCCGAGGCCTGGTGCACGGTAAAGTCATTTCCCAAAGTGGGTTGGGATATATGGATGTCCGACGGCGCATACTGCTGGCGGCTATAACCCCACGAGAAATACCAGTCGCCATCAGAACCCAAAGCACGATCAAAATTTGCCTTCGCGGAAGTTTTAGCTGCGGCAGTTTCTGGATTTACAGGTGGGGTGTTTTCAGTATTTTGGGCCCATACCGGCGACGATATAGCCACCGTGGTTGCTACAGCGAATGCCAAGTGTTTTATTAAACGTGTTTTCATGTGGAGCTTTATAGAAACAGGAAATTCGTGCCCATGGACGCAAGGTCTGGCCCGCCTGGCAAAGTCACTGCGCAGCGAGCCAAGGGGTGCAACTTTTCTCTAAGGCGCGTCGAGGGCGAAGGGAATGATAAACCCCAGCCCCTGATGCGCTCAAGCCGCCATTGGGGCTGCTGCTGCTCCATGCCACGGGCTTTGATTTACATCAAGCCACGTGCCGCCCGCTCACACGGGTGCGCTAGCTCCAGCACGGGCCCAAAAAGTACAATCGCCCTTCAAGGTTTAAGAACTACACAAGGATTTCGCGTGGCAGGACACAGCAAATGGGCCAATATTCAGCACCGCAAAGGTCGCCAAGACGAGAAGCGCGGCAAGATTTGGACGCGCATCATCCGTGAAATCACTGTCGCCGCCCGCGCCGCTGGCGGCGACCTGGGCATGAACCCCCGCCTGCGCCTGGCGGTCGAAAAAGCCAAGGCCGCCAATATGCCGGCCGAGCGCATCAAATACAACATCGACAAAGCCACCGGGAATGCCGAGGGCGTGAGCTACGAAGAAATCCGCTACGAAGGCTATGGCAGTGGCGGCGCGGCCATCATTCTGGACACCATGACCGACAACAAAGTGCGCACCGTGGCCGAAGTGCGCCACGCCTTTAGCAAGCACGGCGGCAATATGGGCACCGAAGGCTCGGTGGCGTTTCAGTTCAAGCACTGCGGCCAGGTCATTTACG
>CAIYQF010000093.1 GCA_903928325.1 uncultured beta proteobacterium
ATTACGCCGCGCTGGCTGAACATGGTGTTGTAGTTCAGCTCTTGCGACAGGCCTTCCCAGAGCTGTAGCGCCTTCTCGTACAAGTGCGTGGCATCGTCCCACAAGTAGTTGGAGCGGACGATGGTCGTGTTACGCGCGGTGTTGCCGCCGCCCAACCACCCGCGCTCCACCACCGCAATATTGCGCATGCCGTGCTCCTTGGCCAGGTAATACGCGGTTGCCAAGCCGTGCCCGCCGCCGCCCACGATGATGGCGTCATAACTGGCCTTGGGCGCCGGGCTGCGCCACTGTTTTTGCCAGTTTTCGTGGTATGACAAGGCGTTGCGCGCTAGCGCGAAGATGGAAAAGTGACTCACGGGGATTCTTTCGTCAAGGCATCGGTACACAAAGAGGGAGATTTTGCCGCGTTTCGGCCAAAGCAAGGCAATGTCGTGCCCACAGCACCGTTTTCGGCGCGAAACAAGCCAATGGGCTGTGCCGGTTCCCCTTCGTCCCCGCTGGGGGCGAAGGAGCAGGGTGGATGTGGGGGCAAACAAAAGCCAAATAAACCATAAAACTCAACATTCAATGACATTAACGGCCAGCCCGCCGCGAGAAGTCTCTTTGTACTTCGTCATCATGTCCCGCCCGGTATCCCGCATCGTCTTGATCACCTGGTCCAGCGACACAAAGTGCGTGCCATCACCCCGCAGCGCCATGCGCGCCGCATTAAGCGCCTTCACCGAGCCCATGGCATTGCGCTCAATGCACGGTATTTGCACCCGCCCACCCACCGGGTCACAGGTCAGGCCCAGGTTGTGTTCCATGCCAATCTCAGCGGCGTTTTCCACCTGCATAGGCGTGCCGCCCATGACTGCGGCCAAACCGGCGGCGGCCATGGAGCAGGCCACACCCACTTCGCCCTGGCAGCCGACTTCGGCGCCGCTGATCGACGCGTTTTCTTTGTACAACAGGCCAATGGCGCCCGCAGTGAGCAAAAAGTCGCGGATGCCGCTTGGGCTGGCGCCGGCGCAAAAGCGGTCGTAGTAGTGCATGACGGCGGGCACAATGCCAGCCGCGCCATTGGTGGGGGCGGTGACCACGCGGCCACCGGCGGCGTTTTCTTCGTTGACGGCCATGGCGTAGACGTTCACAAAGTCCAGAATCGTCAGCTGGTCTTTGAGGGCCTGCTCGGGCTGGCTGCTCAAGCTGCGGTGCAGCTCGGCGGCGCGGCGTTTGACCAGCAGGTTGCCGGGCAGGTGGCCTTCGGTGCGGATGCCGCGGGCCACGCAGGCTTTCATGGCCTCCCAGATGCGATCCAGGCCGGCGTTGACTTCGGCGTCGCTGCGCCAGGCTAATTCGTTGGCGCGCATCACCTGGGCGATGGTCAGGCCGCTGCCCGCGCAGATGGCCAAGAGCGCGTCGCCGCTGGCAAAGGGAAAGCGCACCTTGGTGGGGTCGGGCACGATGCGTGGCACGTTGCCGGTGCTGGCCTGGTGCGCGTCGGCGTCTTCTTGCGACACCACGAAGCCGCCACCGACCGAAAAATAGCGCCGTTCCTGCAGCAGCGCGCCGCTGGCGTCAAAAGCCATGAACTTGACGCCGTTGGGGTGGTAAGACAGGGTCTCGCGGCGCAAAAAGAGCACGTCGGTCTTCTCGGCAAACGCTATTGCCTTCTCACCCCCCAGGCGCAGGGTTTTGCTGCTGCGCATGGTTTTGAGGCGATCGGCCATGGTGTCGGGGTCAATCGTGTCGGGCTGCGCGCCCTCCAGGCCCAACATCACGGCCGTGTCGGTGCCGTGGCCTTTGCCAGTGGCGCCCAGCGAGCCATAAAGACGCACTTCCACCCGCTCGGTAGCGGCGAGTTGGCCGTCGGCCTGCAAGGCGCGGGCGAACAGGGCCGCAGCCTTCATTGGCCCCACGGTGTGGGACGACGACGGGCCGATGCCAATCTTGAACAGGTCAAAAACGCTCAAGGCCATTGCGGCTTCCTTCCAATGTCAGCGAATGCAGTGCGCGCTGGCGCAAGGGCCAGCATGGGCAGGTCGCCTGCTGGAACGCAGGCCCGATTGTGCTGAGCAGAGGCGGGCCGCGGGTGTCTGCTTTACGACGCATGGCGGTGCCTGAGCGACAGCGCACACCTGACGTTGACGGGCAAGTGCGCGTCGCATGGGGGCTATAGTACCTGCGCAGGCTTACCGATACTTGCCCTCAACCACAGCAGTTGCGCGACTTTAGCCTGCAACTGCAGCACGCTTGGAAAGAACCCATGGACGCAGTCACCACCCCCACCGAGCAGGCTGACGCCGCTCCCCGCAACCGCCGCACCGCAGGCGGGCGCGAGGCCAAACGCGCCGCCCGGGCCGCCCGCAGCGGGGTCTCTGTGCCCTACATCACGCGCAAGATTCCGTACTACGAAGTGCTCGACGATGAAGGCCTGGAAATCATCGAGCGCAACGCCGACACGATTTTGGAAGAAGTGGGCATTGACTTCCGCGACGACGCCGAAGCGCTGGA
>CAIYQF010000094.1 GCA_903928325.1 uncultured beta proteobacterium
AAAAAATGGTGGCAGCCCAGGCGGCACTGGTGTGGGACGGCACGCAAGCAGGCGCCAAACTGGCATCGGGCGCCACGCCGGGCTTTGAGAAGCTGCCCGCGCAGGCGCGTGCCGACCTGGCAGCGTCCACCCAAGCCGCGATTACCGATGTACTGGTCAAAAAATCACTCACCGCGCTCAAAACCACGGGTCTCAAACGCCTGGTGGTGGCCGGGGGCGTAGGGGCCAACAAAAGCCTGCGCGCCCAACTCAACGCCGAATGTGCCAAGCGCGGCGTGCGCGTGCACTACCCCGAGCTGCACCTGTGCACCGACAACGGCGCCATGATCGCCATGGCCGCCGCCATGCGCCTGCAAAGTGGCTTGCAAGCGGCGCGCAAAGACTACGCCTTTGACGTCAAGCCCCGCTGGCCGCTGCACGCCCTGTAAGCGCGGCACTGCCCCGGAGTGCGCTGGGGCTAAAGCACCTTAGCCAATCGCCAGTTCGGTCGCCTTGCTTACCGGCACCAGCTTGGCCAGCGTCAGGCTCAGCACGCCGTTTTCCAGCTTGGCGTTGCTGGCGGCGGTGTCAATTTCTTGACCAAACTCATAGGCCGCGCGGTAGCGCCGGGGCGCGTCGTCTTTGGACTCGATGCGCACAATTGCGCCTTCGATGCGGATGGCCAGCTGCTCTTTGGTAATGCCGGGCACGTCCAGGGTGAGCGTGAACTGCTTCTCGTCTTGGTCGATTTCGGCGTCTTGCGCGCTGGCGTTGCGGGTGGCCGCAAGGGATTTCTCCAAAAACTGGGAGGCCGAGTGGCCCGCCTGGGCGTAGACGCGTCTGCGCAGTGGGTGGTCAAACGCCGTGCCAAAACCAGCGGCCAAAGGGGAGGGGGAAGTCGCAAAAAACATAAGGGCTCCAAGTACACTGCGCGGCCCCCACAGCGGGCGCCGCATGGACCAGAGGTGTGCGCGTTCCCCGGCAATTCAAGCTTTTTTCTGCATGTTTATTGTTTTCCCCCCGGCCTTGAAATCGCTTGCTACGGCGCTATGTGCGCTCATTTTTTGTGCTTTAGGCGGCGGCTTTTCGGCCCAGGCGCAGACGCCGCCCCCTCTCAAGCTCGCCTTGATTGAAGGCCTGAGCGGCGCCAATGGCAACGGTGGCGAGGCCGTGTTTCGCAACCTGGTGTGGGCGGTGGAGCGGGTCAACGCGCGCGGGGGCGTGGCCGCAGCGGGGCCCGCCGCGCCCAAGCAACTGTTGGCGCTGGAGCGCTATGACAGCAAGGGCCAGACCGAAGAGGCGCTGTCCAACCTGCGCATGGCCATCGACAACGGCGCGCGCGTGGTGTTGCAGGGCAATTCGTCGGCCACGGCGGCGGCGCTGATCGACACCATCCACAAACACAACGAACGCGAGCTCGAAAAGCGCGTGTTGTTCTTGAACTATTCGGCGGTGGATCCGGCGCTGACCAATGAGAAGTGCAGCTTCTGGCACTTTCGCTTTGACGCCCACGCCGACATGCGCATGGCCGCACTCATGCAGGTGCTGCGCGACGACCAGGCTTTGAAAAGCGTCTACCTGATCGGCCAGGACTACAGCTTTGGCCAAGGCGTGTTGCGAGAGGCCAAACGCCAGCTCGTCGTGCAACGCCCGGACATCCGCATTGCCGGGGAAGCGCTGCACCCCATGCTGCGCATCAAAGACTTTGCCCCCTACATGGCCAAGATCAAGGCCAGCGGCGCGCAGGCGGTCATCACCGGCAACTTCAGCGCCGACCTGACGCTGCTGGTCAAGGCCGCCAAAGAAGCCGGGTTTGAGGGCAAGTTCTACACCTTTTACGGCAACGCCTTGGGTGCGCCTGCGGCCATTGGCGACGCCGGTGTGAGCCGTGTGCTGGCGGTGGCCGATTGGCTGCCTAATGTTCAGACCAAGGGCGCCGAGGCCTTTTACAAATCCTTTCGCGCCCGCTTTCCCCAGCCCGAGGACGATTACCTGCACATGCGCATGCAGCTCATGGTGGAGGCGCTGGCCCAAGCGCTGGACGCCACTGGGCGCGTGGCCAAACCGGGTGCAGCGTTGGACGTCGCGGCCCTGGCCCAGGCGCTGGAGAGCGCCCAGGTGTCGCTGGGCGGCCAAAGCGCCAGCATGCGCGCCGCCGACCACCAGTTCCAGCAGCCGCTCGTGGTGGGCCTGATGGAGCGCCAAGGCGCGCCCGGCGTGCCCTTTGACGTCGAAGGCTCGAGCTACGGTTTCCGGGTGGTCAAAACCCTGTCCGCCCAGGCGGCGGCGCAATCCAGCAGTTGCAATATGCAGCGTTTTTGAGCGCAGCGGAGCCGGGTTTGGGTACGGCCCCGGCGCCAATAAGAGGCGCAGGGTGTGCCAGCGGCTATACTCTATTGGCTTCGCTCATTGCGCGGCGCACGTTTGCAGCAGTTCCAGCCGCAATCGCAAGTTCAAATAATTCTTTAGGAAAAACGAAAAATGATCGCATCCAGCACCAAAGCTGCAGTTGTCAAAGACAACGCCCGCCAAGCCGGTGATACCGGTAGCCCAGAAGTGCAAGTCGCGCTGTTGACGGCCCGTATCAACGAACTCACCCCCCACTTCAAGACCCACGCCAAAGACCACCATGGTCGCCGGGGTCTGTTGCGCATGGTGAGCCGCCGCCGTAAATTGCTCGACTACCTCAAGGGCAAAGACGCGGACCGTTACACCGCACTGATCGCCAAATTGGGCCTGCGCAAGTAAGCGCCTGGCACAGAACAAGCGCCTGAGTTAGGTCACTAGCTCAGGCGTTTTTTACTTCGGAGACGGCTAAAACAGTACGAAGCTGTGTCATTCCAGCGCAATTTTTGCCAAGTGGCGCTGGAATGGCATCGTGGACTGTGAAGTGGAATCCGGGCTTGGGCGAGGTGGCCTGCACCTCCCATTGACTCCGATGGGCCTTTGTGGGCCCGCTGAAAAACCGAGACACACCATGACAATGTTCAAAAAAGTAAGCAAAACCTTCCAATGGGGCCAGCACACGGTCACCATGGAAACCGGCGAAATCGCCCGCCAGTCCACCGGCGCTGTGCTGTTGGACATGGACGGCACCGTGGTTTTGGCCACTGTGGTCGCCAAGACCGAAGGCAAAGCCGGCCAGGACTTCTTCCCCCTCACGGTGGATTACCTGGAAAAAAGCTACGCCGCAGGCAAGATGCCCGGCAGCTTTTTCAAGCGCGAAGGCCGCCCCAGCGAGTTTGAGACGCTGACCAGCCGCCTGATCGACCGTCCGATTCGCCCCCTGTTCCCCGAAGGCTTCTTCAACGAAGTGCACGTGGTGGTGCACACCGTGTCGCTCAACCCGGAAGTGGACGCCGACATTGCTGCCCTGATCGCAGTGAGCGCTGCCCTGTCCATCAGCGGCGTGCCTTTCAACGGCCCCATTGGCGCAGCCCGCGTGGGTTATGTCAACGGCGCATACGTCTTGAACCCCGGCCAGACCCAGCGCAAGGACTCCATCCTTGACCTGGTGGTGGCCGGTACCGAAGCCGCCGTGTTGATGGTGGAGTCCGAAGCACAGCAGCTGTCCGAAGAAATCATGCTCGGCGCCGTGGTCTTTGGCCATGAGCAGGGCAATATTGCGGTGAACGCGATCCACGACCTGGTGCGTGACGCTGGGAAGCCAATGTGGGACTGGAAAGCCCCTGCCAAGGACGAAGCGCTGATCGCCAAGATCGACGTGCTGGCCAAGGACAAGCTGGTTGCCGCCTACCAAATCCGCAACAAGCAGGCCCGCACCCAGGCTTGCCGC
>CAIYQF010000095.1 GCA_903928325.1 uncultured beta proteobacterium
CGATGGGCGCCAGACCGATGGAAGTGGCTTTTACCTTGCGTGCTAGCCCTGTTGACGCGTTTTTCTCGGTCGCATTGCCGCTGGCGCGTCCAGGACTTGTGACTGCGGCTATTTTGACTTTCGCCCACACCGTAGGCGAGTTTGGCGTCGTTCTGATGATAGGCGGCAACATTCCTGGCAAGACGCGCGTGGTGTCCACCCAAATTTACGGGCACGTGGAAGCCATGGAGTACGCGCAGGCGCATTGGCTGGCCGCCGGCATGGTGGTTTTCTCATTCGCCGTGTTGTTGGCTTTGTCCATGCTGCGCAAGCGCGTTGGGCAGGTGCTGCCATGAGCAGCACAGACGGTTTGCGCCTTCGGCTCCAACTGGCGCGCAAAGACTTTCAAATGAACGTCGATCTTGACCTGCCTTCCACAGGCATCACCGTGTTGTTTGGGTCCTCGGGCTCGGGCAAAACAACCCTGCTGCGCTGCGTTGCTGGGCTGGAGCGGTTCGCCAATGGCCTGGTGCGCGTGGGCAGCGATCTGTGGCAAGACGACGCCCGCGGTGTGTACGTCCCAACCTGGCAACGCGACCTGGGGTTTGTGTTTCAAGAAGCCAGTCTTTTTGAACACCTCAAGGTGCAAGACAACCTGGCGTTTGGCCTTAAGCGATCAAAAAAGCCGGGCGCTTCCCAAGCGCTGGCCCGTGCCATTGAATTGCTGGGAATAGGGCAGCTGTTGCACCGCCAAGCAGCCGGTTTGTCGGGCGGCGAAAAGCAACGGGTCGCTATCGCCAGGGCACTGGCCACCCAGCCCAGCTTGCTGTTGCTTGATGAACCACTGTCGGCCTTGGACTTGACACGGCGTCAGGACATATTGCCCTGGCTTGAAAAAATGCGGGGTGAATTAAGCATACCCATGCTCTACATCACGCATTCAGCCGACGAACTAGCCCGCTTGGCGGACCACCTCGTGGTGCTTGACAAGGGCTACGTCAAGGCCTCTGGAGCGGTACAAGACGTTCTGGCGCGGGTGGAAAGTCCGGTCATCGTTGGAGACGATGCGGGTGTGGTGTTGCGCGGCAGGGTTGCCCAGCGCGATCCCCTGTGGTACCTGGCACGCGTAGCGTTTTCCGGGGGGGATCTATGGGTGCGGGATAACGGCATTGCGGTGGGTCAGGCGGTTCGCCTGCGGGTCCTGGCAAGAGACGTCAGCATCTCAGTCCACGAAACGCAAGACACCAGTATCCAAAACCACATTCACGGTCACATTGAAGCCATTGCCGATGACGCGCATCCATCGCAGGCCCTGGTTCGCATCCGCTGCGGCAAATCCATTTTGCTGGGACGTGTCACCAAAAGAGCGATCGACGCATTGAACGTGGGCCTTGGTGATGCCATTTGGGCCCAAGTAAAGTCGGTGGCTGTGATCTAAATAAACCGATGGACCCCATCGACCACTTCCTATCAAGCAAGGACTTTTGACATGCAATCCGACTTCTTTTCGGCCGTGGGCCTCGCCCTGTTGTTGGGATCCATTATTGGCATCGAGCGGCAATGGCACCGCCGACTGGTCGATTTAAAGACCAATGCGCTGGTGAGTCTTGGCGCCTGTCTTTTTATGCTGGTGACTAAGACGACGGATGGATTTTTGGAGCCTGTAAGGATGGCGGCCCAGATTGTCGTGGGCGTGGGATTTATCGGCGGAGGATTGTTGTTTCGAGACGGCGCACAAACCAAAGGCATTAACACCGCAGCCACCCTTTGGTGCTGCGCGGCAGTGGGTACCTTGTGTGGTTTAGGACGTTGGATGGAGGCAACCGGTGCGTCCTTGGTCGTCGTGCTAGCCAACACCGTACTGCGCCAAGTGGCCCAGTTGTTGAACCTAAAAATGGGTGTCAATGACAATCTGACAGACCGTGTCCGCTTCGATTTAATCTGCCTGCCACCCGATGCACAGCAGGTGCGAGCCGGTGTGGAGCGCTTGTTCCGTGACGCCGGTGTGGAGATTCGGGCGGTTGGTCAATCGGTTTCCACTACGGATGCCAGCATCAGTATCAGCGTGCTTCTGGAGCACGCGGATTTGGTCAAGCACACAGAGTTGCTCTTGGATCAAATGGGCGCTATGCGGGTGACCGGCCTTTCATGGTCTCATGTCTAGACAAGCCAGGCGCCCCATCCGCGCGCCGGTTTTTACGGTGCTGCAAACCCATTTGCAATAAAGACGGCCTGCGATGGCTCGCTTTTTACACTTGCAATGAATGCACGGGCGCTCGCCGCATCGCGTGCTTTTGCCCCTAAAACGATGCAATAGGTGGTAATTTTTTGAAGTGCTTCGGGTAGTGGGCCGACCAATTTGGCTCCTTTGACCGGCAAAATTTCAGTGATCTGCTGGATGCCAAGTTCCAACTCCCCACGGGCTACCGGCTCCACGACAAAACCGACGTCTCCCAAAGTCGTTTTTGCTTTCATTTCTTCAGCTATCCCGAGTCGCTCCAGCACCGCAGCGAAATGCTTGCCGCTGGTTCCTTTGTTGGGGTCCATGTAGGTAATGGACTTGGCCTTGAGCAAGGTTTGACGCAATGCCTCAGGCGTAGATATGTCCGGCAATGGCGCGCCCTCTTGAATGGCAATGCCCACGCCGACCCGCCCTAAGGGTGAGTCGGTATGCGCCACCGACCACCCATTTCCCGCCACGGTGGCTAAAACGTCTTGGGTCAATACCAGCACGTCCGGCTGTCCGCCCTCAGTCAGCCGCTTCATCAAGACGCCCACGGGGGCAAACTCCACCTTGACCAAGTCTCCGGTCGATTTTTGGTAGTCCTTAATCAGCAGGGTCAGTGGCGTTTGGGCAGCTCCTGCGCTCCAGACCAATATCTCGGCGGCATGCGCTGCAGGGCCCATGAACATGGCGCACAGGCCAAGGCATAGTCCCACCAGGCATTTCGTGCTGCGGGCAGCGTCATAGGGTCGTATCGTCACCATGGTTCATCCTTGTTTGTGTTGTCGTTTCAATGCCTGTGCGGCCCGCGTCCTGGGCTATGGATCAGTCGGTGTTCACCAAACGGTTTCATGCCAAAGTGAACCCTTCTTGGCTAAACGGCGTTCGCCGGAGACGAATGCCCGTTGCCGCAGCAATCGCGTTGGCCAGCGCTGGGGTGATGGGCGCATAGGGCGGCTCGCCCATTCCACCCCACACATCGCCGCCCGTGGGTACCAAAACGGCGTTGATACGGGGCGTTTGCCGCAGTTGCATCAAGGGGTAGTCTTGCAGGTTGCTTTGCACCACGCGCCCGTCTTGCACGTTAATCTCGCTCATGAACATGGTAGTCAAGGCGAAAATCACATTTCCTTCGATTTGGGCCCGCGCCGAGTCCAGGTTGGCCACGTGACCGGGGTCCACTGCCACCGTGATGCGGTGCAGGGTAACGGCCCTTTTCTCGCCCACCGATAGTTCCACCACACAGGCCGCGAAGCTGCCATAGGCATCTTGCACAGCCAAGCCCTGGAAGCGGCCCGCAGCCAACTTGCCGCCCCAGTTGCCTTCTTTGGCGGCCACTTCAAGAACCTTGCGGTCGCGGCTGCCCTGGGTCAGTAATTCGAGACGCCCGGCTAAGGGGTCTTTCCCTGCCGCTGTGAGCACTTCGTCTAGAAAGCACTCCCTTGCGAACGGATTTTGGGAGTGGTAAACCGAGCGCCAAAATCCCACCGGCACATTGATGTGGCTGATGGCGTGGCGCACATCGATGTGCGCCAGTTGGTACGGCATGTCGTGAAAGGCTTCGGCTGCCTGAAAGTCCCGGCCATTCTGGAGTGCACTGGGGCGAATCTTCTCCAGCAGCGACTGCGATGCGATACGCGCTTGCCAGGCCGTCAGTTTGCCTGCACGGTCAACGACGGCACGTTGCCGGTACAAGGCAGCCGGGCGGTAAAAGTCATGCTGCATATCTTCTTCGCGCGACCACAGCAGCTTGACCGGCGTGCCAGGCACGTCTTTGGCAATTTGCACGGCCTGGCGGACGTAGTCCTGAAAGCCGCCGCGTCGCCCGAAGCCCCCGCCCAAAAAGGGTCGGTGCACGGTGATGTTTTGTAGCGCGACGCCCAGAGTCTTGGCGGCCTCGGCCATGGTTGCCTCGGCGTTTTGGGTGGGTGCCCAAACCTCTGCGTGTTCGCCAGTCACAAGGGCCGTGCAGTTTTGCGGCTCCAGTGTGAAGTGGTTCAGGTAGGGCGTGAAGTAATCGGCCTCCAAGGTCTTGTCGCCGGTGTCCGACGTGGCGGCGGCGGCGGCCCAGGCAGCTTCAAAATCGCCGTCCGAGCGCATCGGTCTGGCCTCGCCAATGCCGGATTCCAATATGCTCCGTATCGACGCGTCGTTTAATGACTCTGCGCCTTTGTAGTCCCACGCCACCTTCAAGGACTTGACTGCTTGCTGCGCCCGCCACCAGTTGTCGGCTACCACGGCAACAAAGTCGGGGCCGGACACCACTTTTTTGATGCCACGGCGGTTCAGCACGGCTGAGGCATCAAAGGTCTGGGGTGAGCCGCCAAAAACCGGGCATTGCACCAGGGCCGCATACAACATGCCCGGCAGGCGCACGTCGATACCGTAGATGGCGCTGCCGTCGGATTTGGCCGGCAGGTCAAAGCGGCGCATCGGTTTGCCGATGATGGTCCATTGCTCTGGGGACTTCAGAACCAGCTCAGACGGCACTTTTTGCGCGCTTGCCGCCTGCGCCAGTTCACCATAGGTGGCGCTGCGTTTGCTTAGAAGGTGACTGATTTCCCCCAGCCTTGCGCTCAGATCTGCGGCTGGGACGCCCCAGCGTTGGCTGGCGGCGGCTTTGAGCATTTCGCGTGCTGCGGCGCCCGCTTTACGCATCACCAATTGCGAGTCGCGCGTGCCTCGGCTGCCCCCGGTGGCAAACGTGACGTAAACCTTGTTGCGCGCCAGGTGTTCGTTGACTGAGGCGAACTCCATGCGCACGTCCTCCCAGCGGCATTCAAGTTCTTCGGCCAGCATCATCGGCAGGCTGGTGCTGGTGCCTTGGCCCATTTCGGCGCGGGCCACTTCGCAAACCACCTGGTTGTCTGGGGTGATTCGTATCCAAGCATTGATGTCCACCGCGCCTGAGCGCGGCCCGTCTGTGGCCAATTTGTCAGCGGCAGCTGGCGGCAGGTAGAAGCCCAAACTCAAGCCGCCAGCCCATGGGGCAGCGGCGCCTGCGACCAGGCTGCGCTGCAAAAAGCTGCGCCGTGCCGCATTCACTGGCGGGGTGGCGTAGATGGCAGTAGAAGCGGGTGGTTTATGGTGGTGCGTCATCTTGCGTTCTCACAGCTTGGCGGCAGCCTTGATGGCTGCCTTGATACGCGGGTAGGTGCCACAGCGGCACAGGTTGGTGATGGCGGCGTCGATGTCCGCGTCGCTGGGTTTGGGCTTGCGTGCGAGCAAGGCCGTAGCGGCCATTAACATGCCGGACTGGCAGTAGCCACATTGCGGCACTTGCTTTTCAATCCATGCCTTTTGAAGGGCGGATTTGCCGCCCAAGCCTTCGATAGTTGTTACTTTACGGCCCGCCGCCGCGCCGCTGGGAACGCTGCACGAGCGCACCGGTTCGCCGTCCAAAAGGACGGTGCAGGCCCCGCACTGGGCAATACCGCAGCCATATTTGGTGCCGGTCAGACCCACTTCGTCCCGAATGGCCCACAGCAAGGGCATGTCGGCTTCGATGTCGAGCGCAATGGACTTCCCGTTGATTTTCAGTTGCATTCCAGTGTCCTCCTGCCTGATAACAAAACCTGCTCTGCCCTGGCCAGATCGTAAACGGTGTCCACGTCAAGAACGCAGCCGACATCATCGACGCCAATCACCGTGGCGCCGTACTTCTTAGCGACCGATGCCGCGCCCACATCGCCTTCGAGCTGCAGCAAATCACCTCGGCAGGCGGCCGCGAAGCCCACGGGGTGGCCTTTTTGACCCTGGTAGCACGGCACCACCACCGACCACGCTGGCAGATGGTGGGCCACATCCAACAGGGTTTGGGCTTGCACCAAAGGCAAGTCACCCGGCAGCACCAGCCAGCCTGCAGCGCCTGCCGTGGCGCGAACCCCGGCTGCGATGCTGTCGCCCATGCCCGCCGATTCGCCCTCCACCAGGTGCACAGGCAGGCCGCTGGCGCGCGCGGCTTGAAGCGTGTGGGCCAGTACCGGCTGGCCTGCCAGCAGGGCGCGCAGTTTGTGGGTACTACCGCCAGACGCCAAAAAGCGTGCCCCACGCCCGCAAGCCAGAACGATCACAACAGGACGATGTGCGGATGTCAAGGTCAAGCCCGCCACTCAGTAATGCGGGGGCAGATCATCGCGCAAATTGCGCTGCGCCGGGGCTTGGGGGTCCGCAGCGTGCTGGCGCAAATGCAGCACTTCGCTAGTCAGAGCGTTGATTTGCGTTTGCTGACGGATGACGATCTGGTCGAGTTTGTCGAGCAGGTCTTCGGCAAAGCTGGCTTTGATTTCGAGTGCGGTCAGGCGCTGGGTGGTGTCGTCGGGCGCGTGGCTTGGTGTTGGGGTCATGGTGCGGGTCGTGTTGGGAACGCGAATTGTCGCCCCAGGCGACGCTGGCCGCGCCACGCCAGCAAATCACAGGGTGGGCGACCTTAGAATCCATCCGACGAAAAGCCCCTTTTTTGAACCACCGGAGATTTGCGCAGTGAACAAAATTTTCCCCAGCGCCGCCGCCGCGCTTAACGGCATCGTGCACGACAACCAGCTCATTGCTGTGGGCGGCTTTGGCCTGTGCGGCATTCCCGAGGCCTTGATTGACGCGCTGCGCGACAGCGGCGTGCAAAACCTGACAGCAATTTCCAACAACGCCGGGGTCGATGGCTTTGGCCTGGGCAAGCTCTTGGAGACGCGCCAGATCAAAAAAATGATTTCCAGCTACGTGGGTGAAAACAAAGAATTCGAGCGCCAGTACCTAGCGGGCGAGCTGGCGTTGGAATTTACGCCCCAAGGCACGCTGGCTGAAAAGCTACGCGCCGGTGGCGCGGGCATTCCGGCGTTTTTTACCAAAACCGGCGTGGGCACGATCGTGGCCGACGGCAAAGAGCTGCGCGAATTTGATGGCGAAACCTATGTCATGGAGCGCGCCTTGGTGCCCGATGTGGCCCTGGTCAAGGCGCACCGGGCCGACAAATCGGGCAATTTGCAATTCCGCTTGACTGCGCGCAACTTCAACCCGGCGGTAGCCATGGCCGGCAAAA
>CAIYQF010000096.1 GCA_903928325.1 uncultured beta proteobacterium
CTAGGCTCTTTTGGGCAATTTTTGATGGTGCCTATCGAAGGTCATTTGATCTCGTCCCTGGGTTGGCAAGAGGCATTGGGGGTGCTTGGCTTGATGGCCCTTTTGATCGCTCCTTTGGCCTGGGGCCTGCGTGAGCCCCATCTGGCCAGCAACCAAGCCAGCGCGCTACGCGAACAGACCATTATTCAGGCGCTGTCCGAGGCCTTTGGGTACCGAAGTTTTCAACTCTTGATGGCGGGCTACTTTGTGTGCGGCTTCCAGGTCGTGTTCATCGGCGTTCACATGCCCAGCTACCTCAGGGACCATGGACTCTCCCCCCAAGTGGCGAGCTATGCCCTGGCTTTGATCGGTTTGTTCAACGTGTTTGGCACCTATGTGTCGGGCGCTTTAGGCCAGAAAATGGAAAAGCGCTATATCCTGGCCACGATTTACTTTTCCCGCGCGGTGGTAATAGCGCTCTTTATTTGGGCGCCCTTGTCGCCGCTGAGTGTGTACCTTTTCTCGGGGGTCATGGGCCTACTGTGGCTGTCCACCGTGCCGGCAACCAACGCCACGATTGCCCAAATTTTTGGCGTGGCCCATTTGTCCATGCTCAGTGGCTTTGTGTTTTTGAGTCACCAGATCGGATCCTTCCTGGGGGTGTGGCTGGGCGGCTTTCTGTATGACCGTACGGGCAGCTACGACCTGGTCTGGTACATCGCCATCGCTCTGGGGGTATTCGCCGCCTTGGTAAATTTACCGGTGCGAGAGTCGGCGATCGCACGTCTGCCCCAGTTGGCGCCAGCGGGTGCTTGACATCGCCATGCAGCACCTTCCGTGGGGCCGCAAGTTCAGAGTTGCATTGGCATGGACCTTGGTTGCAGCGGCATTGGGGCTGGTATTTGGTCTGTACACCCGAGCGGACTTCCTGGTACAACTGTCCAACCAACTTTGGTCTTGTTTTTGACGGGAGGCGTAACGCCTTTATCCGACATTGCGTTTTAGAAACATGATCCCCCACTCACCCGCTAACCGGCCTGCAACCCACACAGTCCGCCAACCATTGGCGCCGGCACCTGCGGCCCCATCGCCCTGGGTTGTGCGCTGGTCCACTTTGGTTGATGCACAGGCCAGCGTGCTGGATGTGGCCTGCGGCAGCGGGCGGCATGTGCGCTGGTTTATGGGGCGTGGGCACCGCGTAACGGGAGTGGACCGTGATATCGCTGCGGCCCATCAGGCACTTCCGGACGCAGAACTGTTAAAAGCCGATATCGAAAATGCGCCTTGGCCGCTGACCGATACGGTCACTGGCGCGGTGCAGGAATTTGGCGTGGTGGTGGTCACCAACTACCTGTGGCGGGCCTTGTTTCCGGTACTGGTGCGCAGCGTAGCGCCCGGCGGCGTCCTGGTATACGAAACATTTTCTGCCGGGCAGGAAGCCGTAGGTCGACCCAGCCGAGCCGAATTTCTACTCAAACCTGGTGAGTTGCTGCAAGTGTGCTCCGACTTTCACATCGTGGCCTATGAAGAAGGCGTGCTAACCGAGCCTGAACGCTATGTGCAACGTATTGCAGCCATTCGCAAGGGTCCAGTAAAGCCAACAGGCCAGGCGGCGCAGCGCCATTTGCTCTCGTAAAATCCCCCCTTTAATCCGTTTAGCAAGCAGGTGCGCTTCTTATGAACCCTTCACACGACCCGATCCGAGGCAGCATCGTCGCCCTGGTAACCCCCATGCTTGACGATGGTGCGGTCGACTACGACGCCTTGCGAAAGCTTATTGACTGGCACATCAGCGAAGGCACGGACTGCATTGGCGTGGTCGGGACCACGGGCGAGTCCCCCACCGTGAGCGTGGATGAACACTGCGAAATCATTCGGGTGTCTGTCGAACAGGCTGCAAAACGGGTTCCCATCATGGCCGGGTGCGGAGCCAACTCCACCAAAGAGGCGATCGAGCTGGCGCACTTTGCCAAAAAAGTCGGGGCGGACTGCCAGCTTCAGGTGGTGCCTTATTACAACAAGCCGACCCAAGAAGGCCAATACCGACACTTCAAATCCATCGCCGAATCGGTGGACCTGCCGGTGGTGCTGTACAACGTGCCCGGACGCTCCGTGGCGGACCTGGCGCACGACACCGTGATGCGTTTGGCGCAAGTTCCTGGCATTGTGGGCATCAAGGAAGCCACCGGTAACATAGAGCGCGCACAATGGCTCATCAAAGAGGCACCAGCGGGCTTTTCCATCTATTCGGGCGACGACCCTACAGCGGTAGCGCTGATGCTGTGCGGTGGCCACGGCAATGTCAGCGTGACGGCCAATGTGGCGCCTGCGTTGATGCACTCCTTGTGCGTGGCCGCCATGTCCGGCGATGTAAGAGCAGCCATGGCCATCCAGTTTCAATTGTTGCCGCTGCACAAAGGACTTTTTGTCGAATCCAACCCCATCCCAGTGAAGTGGGCCGTATCCCGGTTGGGGCGCTGCAAAGAAGCCATCCGACTGCCTTTAACCCCCTTGACGGCGTCCCAACGTGCACCTTTGGAGCAACTCTTGCGGTCGACCGGCTTGCTCTAATTACCCATTCGAAAGCTTTTTTGTGAACCTTTATTTCAAGTTGACGGTTTTGGTAGCAGCAGTTTCCCTGGCAGCGTGCTCAACGTTGGAGGGAGACAAGGTGGACTACAAGTCCAATGCAAAAGCGCCCGCGTTGTCGGTCCCGCCAGACCTGACGCAATTGTCAAAAGACACGCGCTATGCCGTGGTCAACGGCGCGGTATCTGCCGCGGGGTCCAAAGCCACGGTGGCAGACGCAGGCAAGTTGTCAGTGGCCATCACGTCCTTGGGTGATGTGCGCATCGAACGCCAGGGAAACCAGCGCTGGCTGGTGGTCGCACGCCCGGTGGAAACGCTGTGGGAGCCTATTAAGGACTTCTGGCAGGAAAGCGGTTTTGTACTGACCATGGACCAAAGCGTTGCGGGAATCATGGAGACCGACTGGGCTGAAAACCGGGCCAAGATTCCGCAGGACATTATTCGCAGCTCCATTGGCAAGTTTTTTGATGCTCTCTATTCCACATCCGAGCGCGACAAGTTCCACACCCGGGTCGAGCGCAACGCACAGGGGGAAACCGAGGTCTTTATCAGCCACCGGGGAATGGTCGAAGTCTATACAACCGAAACCAAAGACCGCACCATCTGGCAAGCGCGCGCCGCCGACCCCGAGCTTGAAGTGGAAATGCTCAGCCGTTTGATGCGTAAACTCGGCGCCAGCAAAGAGCAGACGGCACAGTTGGCCACCGTGGCGGCTGCCAAACCTACGGCCACCGTCATTGACTTGGATGGGCAAGCGACACTGCAACTCAATGACGGATTCGATCGCGCCTGGCGGCGTGTTGGTTTGGCCTTAGACCGCACCGGCTTTACTGTAGAAGACCGTGACCGTGCCAAAGGTCTGTACTTTGTGCGCTATATGTCCACTGCAGCCGACAAGGTGGACGCTGGGTTTTTTAGCAAGCTGTTTAGCGGTTCAGAAAAAGTAGCGCAGGCCAGCAAATACCAGATCGCGGTGCGCAGTGTCGGCAACACTAGCAGCATCACGGTGCTCGATACCTTGGGCGCTGCCGAACTCTCCGACGCAGCGAAAAACATCATTAAGGTATTGGCCGATGACCTGAAGTGAGGCCAAGAAGTGGGGTTGCGGCACCATGCCTTAACCCAGTGCCGTCGTTACTTAGACGAAAAAAAACCACCTCGCGGTGGTTTTTTTTCGAGCAATAGAAACTATTACTTGGATGCTTCAGGAGCAGCAGGTGCAGCA
>CAIYQF010000097.1 GCA_903928325.1 uncultured beta proteobacterium
CTGGCCCATCAGCTCGGTCACCAGCAGGCCGGTGCCGAGTTTGCGGACCATGGCGTCCAGGTCGTCTTCGGGACGGGTACGGCGCGAACGCAAGATCAGGTTATGCGAGCCACCGGCGTTGCCTGTGGTTTGCATGCCCAGTTTGCGCGCGGTGTAGCTACTCAAAAAATAGCCCTGCAAGCGCCCGGCCTCCACCACCTGGCGGGGCTGCACGCGCACGCCTTCTTCGTCAAAGGGCGAACTGCCTTTGCCCCCCATCACAAACGGGTCTTCAAGCAGGTCCATGTGCTTGGGCAGCACCATCTTCCCCAACGAGTTGAGCAAAAACGAGCTCTTGCGGTACAGTGCGCCGCCACTCACCGCTTGCACCAAGGCGCCCAGCAGACCAGCCGCCATAGGCGACTCAAAAAGCACGGGGCACTCGGTCGTCGCAATCTTGCGGGACTTCAAGCGGCTCAGGGCGCGCTCTGCGGCGTAGCGGCCCACCGCCTCGGGCGACGCCAGGTCCGAGGACTTGCGCATGGAGCTGTACCAACCGTCGCGCTGCATGTCTTTGCCTTTGCCGGCAATGGGAGACACCGACAGCGAATGGCGCGAGCTGGCATAGCCGCCGCGAAAACCGTTGGTGTGCGCGGTAAAAAAGTGCGATTGCTGCGCCGACACCGCCGCGCCTTCGCTGTTGGTGATGCGCTTGTCCACCGACAAGGCCGCAGCCTCACACGCCAGCGCCAGCTCGGCGGCTTGGGCGCTGCTAATGTCCCAAGGGTGAAACAGGTCCAAATCACGGCTGCGTTCGTCCACCGGGCAAATGTCCTGCGCTGCGGGCAGGCTGGCAAACGGATCTTCAGCAGTGAAGCGGGCTATGTCATAGGCCGCACGCACGGTTTGGGCGATCGCGGCGTCTGAGAAGTCGGAGGTGCTGGCGTTGCCCCGGCGTTGGCCCAGGTACACCGTCACGCCGAGTGATTTGTCGCGGTTGCGTTCTACGTTTTCGAGCTCGCCATTGCGCACCGAGACGCTTAGGCCGCAGCCCTCAGACACTTCGGCGGCGGCGTCCGTGGCGCCGAGCTTTTTGGCAGCCTTAAGGCTGGCGTCAACGCGGGATTCGAAGAATGCGCGGCTGTAAGCAAAACCGGACAGGGGCTGGGCGGCCAGCGCTTTGGGGGAGAGTGTGGGTTTCTTCATGCGGCCGCTATGATACTTGGCTATGTCAAGAAAATTAAAAAAGGGCTACTTCGTCAAAGGCCAGTTTGTAGCGGAGGGCAGCGCGCTGGATCTGGAGTACAAGCGCGAGCTCAAAGGCACGGACGAAGCCACCCGCACCGACCTTAAGCGTGAAAGCACCGAAGTGCAAAAGCTCGGTGAAGACCTGCTGACCTTGCGCACAGAACTTCTCACCCGTTTGGACTTGCCAGAGAAACTGGTCGACGCCATCGCCGAATCCAAACGCATCACCAACTTTGAAGGCAAGCGCCGCCAGATGCAGTTCATCGGCAAGCTGATGCGCAAGCTGGAGCCCGAAAAGCACGATGCGATTCGCACCGCCTTGGTGGAACAGCACACGCCGTCGGCGCTGGAGACGCAAACCCTGCACCAAGCCGAAATGTGGCGCGACCGCCTGCTGGCCGACGACGATGCGCTGGGCCAGTGGATCACCCTGAGCCCTAGCACCGACAGCCAGCAACTGCGCGCCCTGGTGCGCCAGGCCCGCAAAGACGCAGTTCCAGAGCGCCCCGGCGAGGCTGTGCGCCATGGCCGCGCCTACCGCGATATTTTTCAGCTGGTGCGCGCCCAGTTAATGGGTGAAAACAATAGGGACGACGAGGAACTTCCGCCCACCAACCCCGGAGCCGACGCATGAGCGATGCCGCGCCACCGGACGCCGTCAAGATTGGCATTGTGTCCATCAGCGACCGCGCCAGCAGCGGCGTCTACCAAGACCTGGGTTTACCTGCGCTGCAAGACTGGCTGCGCAGCGCGCTTATCAACCCCCTCACTTTCGAGGCCCGGCTGATTCCCGACGAGCAGGACGGCATCAGCGCCGCGCTGATTGAACTGGTGGATGCCGGTTGCAGCCTGGTGCTGACCACCGGCGGCACCGGCCCAGCCCTGCGCGACGTAACGCCCGAAGCCACGCTGGCCGTGGCGCACAAGGTGATGCCGGGCTTTGGCGAGCAAATGCGCCAAATCAGCCTGAACTTCGTACCCACCGCCATTTTGTCGCGCCAGGTGGCGGTGATTCGCGGCAAGAGCCTGATCATCAACCTGCCGGGGCAACCCAAATCCATCGCGCAAACCCTTGAAGGCCTGAAGGACAACGCGGGAGCGGTGCAAGTGCCCGGCATATTTGCCGCCGTGCCCTATTGCATAGACCTGATTGGCGGGCCGTACCTGGAAACCGTGGACGCGGTGTGCAAGGCGTTTCGGCCCAAGACGGCGCCGCGCGTAGCCTAACTATTTTCCCACCAGCTGGTTGAGCCGCTCGGCCTCAAAGCATTCGCTGCGCGCAGCGTCGCCGGGCATTTGCACTTGCTGTTGCTGGCACAGCTTTTCTAGTGCCTGCCAAAGCAAGGCGATCTGGTGGTCTTGGCTGGAGGCGCTGTCGATCAGGCCGCGCAGGGCTTGGCTGACGGGGTCGTCTTCCTGGGTGATGCCGTAGGCGCTGAACTTGGGTTGCTGCGCAGCCACGTCCGCACTCTCACCGGCTTTGCTTTGGATGATGCGCGCCGGAATGCCCACGGCCGTGGCGCCTGCGGGCACGGGCTTTATGACCA
>CAIYQF010000098.1 GCA_903928325.1 uncultured beta proteobacterium
CCACGTGGGCATGCTGATTGAGCGGCCCGAGGACGTGGAGCCCGCGCTGCGCGAGGCCCGCCGCCTCAAGGACCGCACGGTGTTCATGGATTTCCGCACCGACCCCACCGAAAACGTGTTCCCCATGGTGCAAGCCGGCAAAGGTATTACCGAGATGCTGCTCGGGTCGGAAGACCTATAAGCATTTTTCGGCGTTTTCCGTTCCGTTTTTACTTACTATTTATTGACGAATCTATTGCCTGCCAAGCCCTGACGTTACCGCGCCAGGGGGAGGGCGGCGAAAAGAGGAATCTTCGCTTATGAAACATATCATTGCAGTTTTGCTGGAAAACGAACCCGGCGCCTTGTCGCGCGTGGTCGGGCTGTTTTCCGCACGGGGTTACAACATCGAGTCGCTTACCGTGGCGCCCACTGAAGACGCCAGCCTGTCGCGCATGACCATACAGACTACTGGTTCGGACGACGTGATTGAACAAATCACCAAGCATCTGAACCGACTGATCGAGGTGGTCAAGGTGGTTGACTTGACCGAAGGTGCTTATATTGAGCGTGAGCTCATGATGGTCAAGGTGCGCGCTGTGGGCAAGGAGCGCGAGGAAATGAAGCGTATGGCCGATATCTTTCGCGGTCGCATCATTGACGTCACCGATAAGAGTTACACCATCGAGCTGACCGGTGACCAGTCGAAGAACGATGCGTTTTTGCAAGCCATTGAGGCGGGCGCGATTTTGGAGACGGTTCGCACCGGCTCCAGCGGCATCGGTCGGGGCGAGCGCATTTTGCGGGTATAGCTGGACTGAGCACAGGTTTTCCATGCGCGTGTTTTTTGCATGCTCAGCGCGTTTGGACAGTGATGGCGAAACCAATGTGTTTCGCCCTGAGACGAGCAAGTGTTTTGCAACCAGGCGCCAGCCGCCCTTATTTAATCGGAGAAGAAAATGAAAGTTTATTACGACAAAGACTGCGACCTGAGCCTGATCAAGGGCAAAACCGTTGCCATCATCGGCTACGGCAGCCAAGGCCACGCCCACGCCCAAAATTTGAACGACAGCGGCGTCAAGGTCGTCGTGGGTTTGCGTAAAGGCGGTGCCTCCTGGCCCAAAGTTGAAAAAGCCGGACTGCAAGTGGCTGACGTGGCGGACGCGGTGCGCGCAGCCGATGTCGTGATGATTTTGCTGCCAGATGAGCAAATCGGCAGCGTGTACACCAACGACGTGGAGCCCAATATCAAGCAAGGCGCGTCCCTGGTGTTCGCCCACGGCTTCAATGTGCACTACGGCCTGGTAACGCCGCGCGCCGATCTGGACGTGTGGATGGTCGCGCCCAAGGCACCTGGTCACACGGTGCGTGGCACCTACGCCCAGGGCGGCGGCGTGCCGCATCTGATCGCGGTGCACCAGGATCGCAGCGGCAAGTCCAAGGATCTGGCGCTGAGCTACTCCATGGCCAACGGTGGCGGCAAGGCCGGCATCATCGAGACCAATTTCCGCGAAGAGACCGAGACCGATCTGTTCGGCGAGCAGGCGGTCTTGTGCGGTGGCACGGTCGAACTGATCAAGGCCGGCTACGAAACGCTGGTGGAAG
>CAIYQF010000099.1 GCA_903928325.1 uncultured beta proteobacterium
CTCATGCCGCCGGTGCCCCATATGTGCACGTTCAGGTCGTCGTCATAGGTCTCCACCGCGCGGCGAATCGCCTGCCCGAGATTAAAACAACGCTGGCCACTGGGCACCGGGTACTGCACCACATTGACGGCGAAGGGAATCACCGGGCACGGCCAATGGAAATCAGACGCCGGTGGCTGGCCGCACATCAGAGACAGCGGCACGGTGAGGCCATGGTCGACCGGCATCTTGTTCACGATGGTCAGGTCAAAGTCCTGCTGAATGACGGACTGCGCAACGTGCGCCGCCAGTTCCGGGTGGCCCTGCACCGTGGGCACCGGGCGGGGGCCCCAGCCCTCGTCGGCCGGCGCATAGGACGCGGCCGTGCCAATGGCGAAGGTGGGAATAAAGTCCAGGTCAAACGCGGTGGCGTGGTCGTTGTAGACCAAAAAAACGACGTCTGGCTTGTTGTCCCGCATCCAGGCTTTAGAAAACTCATAACCCTTAAAAACTGGATGCCAATACGGCTCCTGGGTTTTTCCCTGGTCGAGCGCGGCGCCAATGGCGGGAATGTGCGAGGTGTAGACCGAGGCGGTAATGCGGGCCATGATTAGCGCCCTCCTTCGGCGCCAGGGCGCTGGCCCGCGCCTTGGGGTTGGCGGTGCGCTTGGGCGCTGCCGTCCTCGCCCACAAAACGGTTGCCTTCGATCGAGCGACCACCAGAAATCATCATGTTGCGGTATTCCTCTTCGGTCATGCCCGTCATGGAGCCCGCCATTTGCTGAAAGCTCTTGCCGTCGGTGGCGCCAATCTTGGCCAAAAAGTAAATATTGCCGCCGCTGGCCATGCAGCGGTTCAGGTCGCGCGATAGGACCGCGCGCTTTTGCTCTTCGCTCATGGGCCACTCGTCGAGGTAAGCGCGCTCATTGGCCTTGAAGCGCGCGCGGTTGTCCGCCTTCATGAGCGACATGCAAAACTGGTTCAGGTGGTAGCCCTTGCGGGACTGTTCGGCGTCAAAAATGATGGTGCCGGGGACATTGAGATACGGTCTTTCCAAGGCCATGGCTACTCCTGGTTCCAGTACAAGCGCATCGGGTTGTCCACCAACAGCTTGCGCTGCAGCGCGGCCGTGGTGGCGATGTGGGGAATAAAGTCGACCAGCAAGCCGTCGTCGGGCATGTGGTCTTTCAAATTGGGGTGCGGCCAGTCGGTACCCCAGAGCACGCGATCGGGGAATTCTTCGACGATGGCGCGGGCGAAGGGAATCACGTCGCGGTAGGCATTTTGCTCCCCCTCCAAGGCCTTGGGGCCGGTCACGCTCAGGCGTTCGGGGCAGCTCACCTTGCTCCAGACATTGGGATGCTCGCGCATGAACCTCTGAAACAGCGAGAATTGCGGCCCGTTCAGGGGCAGCGACACGTCCGGGCGGCCCATGTGGTCCACCACCACGGTGGTGGGCAAGGCGGTAAAGAAGTCCCACAGCTCGGGCAGGTCCACCGCCTCAAAGTAAATCACCACGTGCCAGCCCCAAGCCTTGATGCGCTGGGCAATTTCCAGCAATTCGTCCTTGGGCGTGAAGTCCACCAGGCGCTTGACAAAGTTAAAGCGCACGCCGCGCACGCCC